>NZ_JBHUEQ010000007.1:0-44536 GCF_042680945.1 Affinirhizobium helianthi
ATCTCCTCGATCATAAAGCCCGAGAAAATTCTACTTTTGAAGCCCGTTAATTGCCGGGAGGATTACCTTTCAGGTTAGCTCCGGAGGGGCATGCCATGAACCGGGCAAGCATTTGCGTCAGCATCTGAGGCGCACTTGCGCCTTGTTGGGTCTGTGGCAGGTGGCTTGCGCCATGAGTCAATTGCGATGACCATATGATGAGAAGTTCGATCGAACCAGAACAGGTGGACGTAAATGAAGGTATATAGTTTTTCCAAAACCGCTCTCCTTGATGCATGGGATCACGCTAGGTCTGAGGCTGTTTCGGCGCTGGAAACGCTCGTCTCGGCGCGTAACGATGTTTTACAGGCAGTGATAGCGCCAGATCGCGAAGCCGCCGTATTGCTCTGCGAGGGGGAACTGACTGCGTGGCGTCATGAGAAAACGGCACTCAAAGCGGACGTTCTATTTTGGGGCGCTGGCCTCGCAATCGTGTCTCTTCTTCTACTGGGGGCCGTTCTCGGCTCCATATATTTTCGCGCTCCATTGATGACGATCATTTTGGCAGTGTTTTGCCTCCCGACGGCGGCTGCAGGGTTCATAAGCGCGCAGTACGTTGTCGATAGCGCCAAGCGCGTTCGCGAGCTGCTCGTTCGCGGCTATGCACGAGGCGCTCGAGGCATCCTCACTAACAGCGGATATAGCTTATGGGGGTTTGGCCAGACTGGACTATACGTCGTTCACAACCCGCGAGAGGAAGGTTCCCTCCCTTCTATCAGTGTCTACAATTATGACGATCTGCGCGCCCCTCGTATGGAACACGATTCAGATCAAATTGCTGTCGAGCTCGAATTTACAAATGGTTCCTTGGCAGGAGTCATGCTCTTTCCGGGGAACTCGGCTTGCCAAGCTGAACAGATCATTCGTCTTTTGGATAGAAATAAACTAGATCAGATTCATAGGTTGCCGAATTATTCCTCTTACATAGTTCGTTAGACCAGTTTTCACCATTAGCCAACGCATTTACGACTTCGCCTGATAGCCGTTTGTGTTCTACCAGTCGGTCTACGATTTCGAAGAAGGTTTCTCTACGATCGTGTATTTCTCTGGCGATCATTGTCAGGACAGTCTTGGGAAACAGCGCACGAATTCGATTACCACGCAATCGTGCAATTCGCCCGCAATCATTATCTCCTCCGATTAAGAGCCCCCACGGCCATCCGGTCCCAGTTCTCCCCTCGCGGATTTTAGCCTGAAACAAGCGCTCATCGAACGTATGGCAGTCTCTCGGGTGCGAGAGGATGTATGCTTCTCCCGCCCATCCGGCCAAAAGAATTTCGGCCATCTGATCGTCTGGAGGCGTTGGTTGGGTAGGGTCGTAAGACGCGAAAGGATTCAGTTCTTCACCGTGTCGAATGCTAACGCCGGTAATAGCGAGGCCGCGAGCCTTCCCAATGAGTTGATGTCCCACCTCATGCGCGGCGGCAAGATTGTTTTCATTTATCAATTTCTAAGTCTCGCTACGTTCGTCGGAAACAACGATCTCAGTAGCGGATCGGTGTTTCTAAAACCTAAAGGTCAAGCGGCGGTTTCCTCTCATACTGACCGACCGTCGCAGCTTTTTTTCCGACAGAGATCGCCGCAATTCTTAACGATTACCGGCCGGCGATGGGTCTACTTCGGTCCCGGTTATCGCAACTCTACCGCCATGAATGTGACAATAATGATTAATTAGAAAAATGTACGTCCATCTACGCCCATAAGGTCGATATACATATCCCTTCCACTATCCTGTGGAGATCGTGAACAGACGAAGAACTCCTGTTGGTAGTGGGGGACTTGATCGGGCACAATGTTTTCTTTAGGCTCCGATCACGGTTTGGGTGCCCGACCGAAGGAAGCTATGACGATTTCACGCACGCAGGTGCCAAAGCCCGAGAACCATTAGGATTTTGAACGTCTGTGCAAATTACTGTGGGGCGAGAAGCTCGGTGACCGTCATATCCAAAGATATGGACGCCATGGGACGGGGCAGGATGGCATAGACATCATCGGCATTCGCAATGGAGCCCCCCCCCGAAATCGAGTTGGAATCCAGTGCAAGCTGAAGACTGGGACGGCAAAGCTGACAGCAGAAGAGTTCGAAGCCGACTTTGATAGTGCGCTCGAAATCGATCCTCCGCTTACGGAATTCCACATTGTCACGACTGCGGACCGTGATCGCGCGCTTCAGAACCTTTCCGTCCAGATACGCGAGTACGAAAAGGGACGGCGCATTCACGTCGGTTACTGGACGTGGAATGCAATGAAGGACGAGCTTGGCCAGTACCCAACGGCTCTCCTTGCTTTCGACGAGACCTACGCACCACTCCTACAACCTTTGGCGGAAGCGCATTTCTGGGCCTCAGTTTACTATCTGACGGATGCGGGAACCTTGCTCCTCAACATGGCGGCCTTTCTTCACCCTCCCCTCGTGGACGATCCAATATTCTGCTGGATAGCGGCTGAAGTAGATTGCGCCGACTACACGCGGTGATAGAGTTCTGCCAGGCTGGAGAGCGAGTAATGCTGGAGCAGATCGATATTGACGGTGTGGCGAGCTATCTCGGTCCTCAGCAAAGTCTCACCGCACTTCGTTCTATAAACTACGTCTACGGGGCCAATGGCTCTGGCAAGACTACGATATCCCGGATCATCGCGTCTCCAGCGGAGTATCACACCTGCGCCGTCCGATGGGCGCAAAACGTCCCGCTGGAATGCCTTGTGTATAATCGAGACTTCGTAGCCTTGAACTTCACTTCGAGGATGCGGGGTATTTTCACGCTCGGACAGCAGGATGCCGAAACTCTCGCAAACATTGAGAAAGGTCGGCGGGAAGTTGCTGACCTTGGCGAACACATAACGGGCAAAGAAGGCACTCTAGAAATCAAGACTAGGGAGCTCGGAGAATTGAATGCTGCTTTCCGCGAGGAGAGCTGGAAGGCCAAGCTCAAACATGAGGATCAATTCAAAGAAGCGTTTCAGGGCGTCCTGAATTCTAAGGAAAGGTTCGCAGAGCGCCTGATAAAGGAAGACGCCGAGAATCAGTCTGGGCTCAAGGACATCGCAGAATTGTCTGAGAGGGCCGCGACCGTCTTCGGTCCCGTCAAGGAGCGCGTGCAGCCCCTTCGCTATCCAGACCGCGGCGACCTGATTGAGACCGAGACCTCACCGCTCCTCCGAAAAAGGATCGTGGGGAAGGAGGACGTCGATATCGGTCCCTTGATCAAAAAACTACGCAACAGCGACTGGGTGAAGGAAGGTCTCAAATACTTCCATGACGACCGCTGCCCATTCTGCCAGCAAGACACCGACCACGGACTTCGCGACAAGATCAACGAGTACTTCGATGAACAGTATCAGGCGGACGTGGACGCGATCGCCACCCTAGCCCAGCGATACGAGCGGCAAGCCTCGTTTATCCTCAGCGGACTCGAGGCCATGATTTCGACCGGCTCCGAACACCTAGATATCCCTACGCTTACGCGGCTCCACGATACGTTGAAGTCCAACATTTCCCTGAATTTACAGCATCTCGATCGCAAGAAGCGGGAGCTGAGTTCTTCTGTCGAGCTCGAGCGGCTTGAAGGCCTGCTGACGGAAATCAATGACGTCATAAAGATCGCTAATGATGACATCCAAAAACACAACGATCTCGTGGACAACCTGGCGGCCGAACGCGCTTCCCTGGTGAATGACGTCTGGAGGCATATCGCGGACGAGTATTCGATACCGCTATCTACCTACAAGACACAGCGAAACAATCTAGTCGCCGCTCAGGGTGGCCTGGCTCGAGGAATTCAAGCGAAGACTGACGAGCGAGATCAAAAGTTGGCGGACCTGCGTGAACTTGAGAAAACCGTCACCAGCGTCGAGCCAACCGTTTCCGCCATAAACCAGTTGCTCGCGTCGTTCGGGTTCAGAAATTTCAAGCTGGCCACCGTTGATGGCGAGGAGCTTTCCTACAGGATCGTCCGAAACGATGGCACGGATGCAGGCGATACCCTCAGCGAAGGCGAAAAGACATTCGTCACCTTCCTTTATTTCTATCATCGCATCAGCGGAAGCATGTCGGAGTCCGGCACGACTTCGAGCCGCGTCGTCGTTTTCGATGACCCCGTATCAAGCCTTGATAGCGATGTGCTGTTCATTGTCAGCAATCTCATCCGAAAGATCATCAACCAGGCATGCAATCCAACGAGTGCGGTAAAGCAGGTCTTTGTTCTCACCCATAACATCTATTTCCATAAGGAGGTGACGTTCGATCCAAGCCGGTCTGGCGAGCGTCGGAGCTTCGAAACCTTCTGGGTCGTTCGAAAGGGTATGGGGCATTCGGAACTGGTGGGACACACCACAAATCCCGTGAAGACCACGTACGAACTGCTTTGGCAGGATGTCCGGGACGAGAACCGTTCAAACCTGACGATCCAGAACACCCTACGACGTATTATCGAGAACTACTTCCATATTCTCGGGAACGTGAATAAGGACGAGATCGTCCAACTCTTCGACGGGGAAGATCAGCAGGTTTGCAACTCGCTGTTTTCTTGGATCAACGATGGTTCCCATAGCGCCCATGATGACCTCTACCTCGTCTGCGATGACCAGACAGCTTCGCGGTATTTGCGCGTATTCAAGGAGGTGTTCGATAGAAGCGGTCATAGCGGTCACTACGACATGATGATTCGCCCGCGCTAAAGCGCTGCGGGCGAGGCTCTCCGATTGGCTTTATGCCAACCGCTTTCGGTCCAGCACTTCCGTCTTTGCGCCGGCGCTAGTTTGACGTGATCCTTGAACGACAACTTGCAGTCTTTGGAGAGCAGCTATGAGCCAGTTCACCTTTTCAAATTGTGCACCGACGCCATTTGAAATGCTCGTAAATTTTCGAGAATCTGGGAACGCGACCTTCATCTCCTACCTGTTTCGGGAAAAAGCCGAATGGCTGTCAAGAAATCTTTCACCCGAGCAGGAAAAGGTATGTGACGGCATACGTGCGCAGCTCGCAACATGGGTCGAGATGGAAAAAATACATGGACCAGGAGCGGCGCTCAATCTAGGCCATCAGGAAATGATGGAACTCTTTCGAGCGCTGCCTTGGGTACGGAAAAAATTCGCATCGCAAATCGCCAACGCAAAGCGTTTGGCAGCGATGTAGTGAGCATTTTAGAACTTTGGTACACTGACGGTATTGCAAGAGTTCGAAAGTTCAACGCCTGTCAGAAACTCTCTAACAGACCGATACTCATAGATCGCATTAATCCTCAGTAATCGCAGTGTATTCGTCTCTTCGATCTCTTCGACTTGCAGCTGAACCTTCCTGCCTTCTTCGATCTCCCGGTCTACAGCGTCGCGAAACTGGCGCGCCCACTCCTCCGACTCCTCTGCGGCGAGTAGTCGGCAAATCTCGTCGTACCCATGATCTCCAAGCCGCTCTACTATGAACCGCCCCGGCTTTGCCGGAGACCCCAACTCATAAGAAGTAGGGTCTATGACAAGCAAAACGACGAACAAATTTTCTCCTGAAGTCCGTGCCCGCGCCGTTCGAATGGTGGCAGAACACGAGGCCGAGCATCCGTCCCGCTGGGCTGCGGTTTCTTCGATAGCAGCCAAGATCGGTTGCTCGGCGCATACCCTTCATGAATGGGTGAAGAAGGCCGAGGTCGATAGCGGCAAGCGTGCCGGTATGCCGAGCGATGTGGCCGAGAGTGAGGAGCGGTCCCGAAGGGAGCAATCGATCCGGCGAATCGATTGCAGTAACGAACGAAGGCTCTGGAACGGGAGAACCGGGAGCTTCGTCAGGCGAATGAGATTCTACGCAAAGCCTCGGCATATTTTGCCCAGGCGGAGCTCGACCGCCCACTGAAGCGATGATTTCCTTCATCGACGAACACCGCTCGGTGCTCGGGGTCGAGCCGATCTGCAGATTGCTGCCGATTGCCCCGTCCACCTATTATGAAGTTATTGCCAAGCGCACGGATGTGGGTCGCCTGTCGGCCCGCGCCCGGCGCGACATGGCCATGAAGGTCGAGATACGCCGGGTGTTCAACGAGAACTTCCAGGTATATGGCGTGCGGAAAGTCTGTCGTCAGTTGCAGCGAGAAGGCTTCGACGTCGCACGCTGCACTGTCGCAAGGCTCATGAGAAAGATGGGTCTTCAAGGCATCATTCGCGGCAAGCCAGTCAAAACCACCGTGTCGGACAAGTCTGCCCCGTGTCCGCTCGACCGTGTCAACCGACACTTCAAGGCTCCAGCGCCGAATATGCTGTGGTTATCCGATTTCACCTATGTCGCGACCTGGCAGGGCTTCGTCTACGTGGCCTTCGTCATCGACGCCTTCGCCCGCCGCATCGTCGGCTGGCGGGCAAGCCGGACTGCTCATGCGGGCTTTGTGCTCGATGCTCTCGACCAGGCACTTCATGATCGGCGGCCCGTCAAACGTGGCGGACTGGTTCATCATTCCGACCGCGGATCGCAATACGTGTCTATTCGCTATTCCGAACGGCTGGCAGAAGCGGGCATCGAGCCGTCGGTCGGAAGTGTTGGCGATTCCTACGACAACGCTCTCGCTGAAACGATCAACGGTCTTTACAAAGCCGAGGTCATCCATCGGCGAGGACCGTGGCGAAACTTCGAAGCCGTGGAGTTCGCCACGCTCGAATGGGTCGACTGGTTCAACAACCGCCGCCTGCTTGAGCCCATCGGGAATATCCCGCCCGCCGAGGCAGAAGAACGATACTATGCCATGCTGGACGCGCCAGCCATGGCCGCATAACTTAAACCAAACGGTCTCCGGCAAAGCCGGGGCGGTTCACGTCCGGTGTAGGATTGATCGTTAAATGACGTCACTCTTTAAGCCACACCAATAAGGCGTCGATATGGACCGCGAAATCCCGCCCCTCTTCTGGGCCGCCTTTGTGGATGACACCAACTACCCGCTCGTCGACGTCAAGTATCGGTCCTCCCGACATTCCCTGGGTCAGCTTTTGCGTAACTTCGATTAGCGGAACCGCACTTTTTACCGAGAAGCTACTGATATGGCCGGAACGAACATTCAAGCTGTCTCCCGGGCCGTAGTGAGGGTAACCGGCGGCCGCCACGGCATCTCCTAGCGCAGGCGCTTTTGTCGCCATTTCGAGTTCGAAGAACTCATGACTAGGAACATCGTGGTCCAAGATAGCGAGGTCGCGGATGGTATGGTGTTTTCGAACCCTCGCCTTGAAGACGTTGGACGGCTTTGAGGGATGATATACATCGATCTCGTGCCCGACCGCCTCCTCAATACAATGCGCAGCTGTAACCAGGCCAACATCCTTTAAAAAGAACGCGCTACCCTGCGCGAACTTACCCTCGAAGTGTTCGATTACCCATACCGCTCGACTCCGGAATTGTGCCTTAGTCGGTGAAACCTTGATCGGCTGAGTGGGAAACGAGGCGTTATAGCGGGCGGCGATTGCACGGAAGATTGGGTCAGCCTGTCCCTTCACACTGGCAAGCCATGAAATATTGCCTTTCAGATGGTGGCCAAGGTCACACGTTCCCCCGTGTTCCACTTCGAATTTCTTTTGAGCCAAGGCTATACCGAGTGTCTCGATGGAGTACATTGTGGCCCGGATGTTTCGGACAAAACACCTATCAACATTCAAACCCGAATTGATTTTGAGCCCCGTCACAATCCGGCGGCTGTGCTTGTCACCGTAGTGCGACTTGGTCGGATTCAGCTTAAAACCGTTATTCGTAAACGCCTCGATCAGCCGCGGCGAGAGCACTTCCAGGGGAAAATTGCCCGTGGGTGGAATACCTTCAGCAAACAATCCTCCAGGTGGCTGATAACTCGAGAACGTGATGTCGTCAGCGTACCGCGTGTAGATGCACCGTGTCGCTTTGGCGATCGCCTGGAGTTCCTTATCGAGCTTGAAACAAACCATGTTCGATAAGACTGGGCTGGTCGGAGCCCCTTGCGGCAAGACGCCTTGGTTTGTGCAAATGCGTGCAACGACAGCAGCGACGTCTTTGTCAACACCGACGGCCCTGAGAAGGCCGGCAACGCGGTTCTCCGATATCGACGGAAAGAAACGTTCAACGTCCAAATTCACGACGAACTTGCTTCTCAGGTGCGCGGTCGCGTTAGTCTTTACGGATCGATCTGGCACAAACCCATGGACCGGATTTCGCGGAGAATAGACTTGATCGAGAAGCGGTGCGATCGTCCGCTGCAACATTTTCAAGCGGCGATCCGGTGCGCTGATTTTTCTGGCTTTACCGGATTTCGAAGGAATTGAGAAATTCGTGTACATCCGACCCCGGAACCACCAAATCTTGCGTAACTCGGCCTCCGAGAGACAAAGGTGGCCAAGAAAGGTCGGCAGGTCGACCATCTCTGTAGGTATACGGACACGGAAGCTGACGCCGCCGAAAGCGAGTAGTGGATGTGGCACGAGGTCTCCCTCCAATCACGCCATGTGCATCCCGGAAGAAGTGGCGCGCACGATATTGTAGATACATTCGCTCTTACGCCGCAGTTACTACAGCGCGTATGCGAGGGGAGACCTCGTAACGGAATCAATAACAAGACGAGACATGAACGAATAGAGCCGCAACCAATCGATAAAAAGTTTCAACAGGCTTTTCGATCGTAAGTAGAGCCGTAATCATTATGATGGCGGCTCTTGAAAGGGTTGCTGAAGATATCATTGCAGGAGTGGCTCGAGTCAGGAGCCTGACGCCCGTCAACGCAAAGCTGCTAGCGGCATTGCCGGAATTAATCCTACCCGTCCATGTCTGGTTCGGGCTCGGGAGTTGAGCGGGCGACACTCGTTGGAGCAGGCGAATCGGCATGTCGGCCACCAAGGTTCGTCCGTTGACCATAGATGTCCGGGACTTGCCAGCAGCTGAAGCATACGAGCCACTCCCTGAAGCAACAGCTAACGCTGACAGTCAAATTTTATCTAATTAATTTGACCCTCTTCTTCAGTCAGGTATCTTTTTCTACCAATGGTCCTAACGCCCGAGGCGTCTCCGCCAGAAGGCTTTCAGTGTCGGTTTAACCTGTGCACATTCTAATCGACCGAGTGAAACCCGTCCTCTCCTGCAAGAGGCTTCTCATCACCTTTTGACGTCGGCAAATTCAAGCGCCTGCGTCCTTCACGGATCGTATTTTATGCATCTACAAAAACCTCTACGCTTATCGGCGGCACTATTGATCTCGGTAACCCTCGTGCAAGTCGGCACGGTCTCTGTTTCGCAGGCCGCTAGTGTCAGGGTAATCGACGGAGATACTCTGGACATAGACGGTAAGACCATCCGGCTGCACGGCATCGATGCACCAGAGGCCGGACAGACCTGCAGGCGTCCGAATGGCAAGACCTGGCCATGCGGAAAACAGGCGATCGAAGCTCTTGAGACTCTCGTCTCCGACGACAACGTCACCTGTGATGACCGTGGCGCGGATGGCTATGGTAGAACGATCGGAGTTTGCACGATCGGTTCAGAAGACATCAACGCCAAACTTGTATCAATGGGTTTGGCGTGGGCGTTTCGGAAGTATTCCATGGACTACGCAGAGATCGAGGATACCGCCCATAGAGACGCTCTGGGAGTTTGGCAGGCTGAAACCATCACCCCATGGGATTTCCGCGCCGAAAAGTGGGCTTTCGCTGAACAGGAGACCCCCCACGGTTGCCCGATCAAGGGAAACATATCGGAGGGAGGCCAAATCTACCATGCGCCCTGGTCGCCTTGGTATACGAAAACCAAAATCAGCGTGGAGAAGGGCGAGCGCTGGTTCTGCTCCGAGGCGGAAGCCGTGGCTGCGGGTTGGCGCGCCCCTCGCTGGGGGCGGTAGCCTAACCTTCATTTCGGCGGCGTATCCTGATTTCGATCCGCCGTCGCGCTTCCACGTCACCAGCCTGCCCGACGGTCAATTTATCACCAGGCAGCACGAGTTGCGCACCTGACATTGGAAGAATTGTAGCTTTGCTGAGCCGCGGATCGGCTCGAAGAACGTTCACCACGGCTAGCGCTCTGGTCATACCGAGACCCGCATTGTCCGCGGGCACAATTGAGGTAATCGATCTCTCGCCGTCGACGACTTCGATTATCATCTTGTCCAGATTTGAACCAGTGCGAGAGATCGGCTGTTCGTCTGTGTGGCCGATCACCTCGATGATATCGACGTCGTAGCGCTCCAGGTTCTGCGCAATATCTGCCGCAATTGGCCCCTGTAGCTTTGCGGTGAACTGCTCGTCAAGTTCGGCGCTGCCGCTCTTGAAGAAGTAGCCTCCTGCCTCGCTGAGGTTGATGATCGGGGGCCACTCGTGCGGCTGAGAATTAGCCTGTTCCTTCTCTGCGCGGATAAGCTCACGAAGCCGATCCTCTAAAGCCTGAGCATCGGTTGTCTGGATGCCAACCTCGCGGACCCGATCAAGGATTTCTCTCGCATCAGCGATTGCTTCCGGTGTGAGGCCCTGTGCCTCGAACCGCTTGAGCGTGTCCCTCGCCTTCACGAGTTCACGCCATTCCTTTTCCAGCGCTTCGCGTTCCTGGCCTGAGGCCGTTACCAGCCGCATTCGTTGCTCCAACTCGGCAAGGCGCTCGGAGGAATTTTGGGCTTCTTCGGCCTTGATGCGAACCTCTTTGGTGAGCTGTTCAACCGTTAACTCAGCATCCCTGCGTGCGACGTTCGCATCAGACGCTTTCTGCCGCTCAGTCTTGATGATCGCTCCAGCTACTAGAAGGAGGCAAAACACGAGCAGAAGCATTGACTCAGCCATCGTCAGGCCAAGGATCAATCCCCGATTATATCCCTTGTGTTCAAGCTTTCTGGCGGGTTCTGCTGGACTTACCACTTTCTGAACCAGCCTCTCTTTGGCTTCCCATCGTCGTCATCACCTGGAGGTATATCTACAGCCACCGGTCCAACGACGTTCGGCTGGTCGGCCGACCTAGATATGATACTGGCATCTCCTCCAATCCCGTCAAAGATCGCCTCAAGTTGAGGGGATCGCTCTTTCGGCGCGGTGAGCTCAGGTGTTTCGTTATCTGGGGACCCAATTCTCATCCTTATTGATTGATGCGAGGAACTATCGTCCGGCGGATGACTGGCCACCAGTTCCCTGATGGAAGCGGAAGTCGCCGAAAAACTCTTTGCGAGTGAAGTCATTTGACGTGGCATTTCCGCCAAGGCGGCAAGACTTTCCCGTAGGGCTTTAGAAAGGTCAGCCACGGGTTGAAGCGAAGCTTCAATTTGTCCCGGGATGGTCGTGACGGGCTTGACCGCTTCAAGGAAGCTAGAAATTTGCGCCTCGGTCCGATTGGCCATGTCGTCGGACTGTAGCTTCTGGAGCTCGGTCACCTTCGAAACAGCGTCGAGGATTGGCTTTACTTCGACCCTTAGGACTTCGTCGGGTGTCTTCATCTGGTTCAGGTTGGTCGTCAAAGCCTCCAACGTTGAACCCAAACCACCGACGATGGTCGCGATCCTGTCGGTTGCTTCGTTCAATCTCTCGGAGGCGGCATTAGCTAGCTCAGTGGCCTTTGCCGATCGTTGTTCAACCAGCTTCAGGTTTTCCTCGGAGATGACGGCCAGTTTTGCCGCCGCGTCCTGAATCGGTTTCAGGGATTCCCTGGATAGGGTCTCGATTGCCTTCTGAACTGCCTCGCCGGTCTTTTCCGCCTGCTCCGCAATTTCCTCGAAGCCTTCGAGCAACATTTGGCTGCTCGTTCTGCGATAGCTCGAAAACTCCCTCGCGGACGAATCCAGTTCCGTTCGTACGCGGCGTGTCATCTCCGCAAGTTCATGGCGGACACTGCGTTCGATATCGATTGGGTCGCGGCGCATCTGGTTAAACAGGATGCGGAACGCGATCCCGCAGATAGTCGATGTTACCGCGATGCCGAAGTTTCGCACGATCTCGTCGATCGATGCGTCACCGACGAAACGATAGAGCGACACCCCAAGGCTGGAGAGCGTAAACAAAAACCCCATGTAGTAGAGATTGTCGCCAGCTTGCTCGTTGTGCACTCGCATGCTGCCTGCAACCAGGGACAACATCAGGTAGGAGAACATGATTCCGATCGGAGCGGCCGTAACGAAGGCCGTGTTCAAATCCCACAGCTTGGCGGTCCAGATGAACGACACACCCAACATGGTGAGGAAACCGAATAGGACCATAGGACCGTGTTGCCTAAGAAACAGGCTCGCGCCGCTTGCCTTGGCCATCACATAACTCCCTGCATACGCTTGAAACTGGTCAGGTGGCCATTATTGGCCAGCACCCACTGATCCCAGAACTCAGCTAGTTCCTCGTCGGAGAACTTCATCTCTGGTCGCTGAAACTGCAAAATGCGAACCATCGTGCCAGAGAGCGGGCTTCTAAACCTCTGTCGTGCGTCGCTTTCCTCGAATTTCGAGTAATCGGCACCGTTCCGGTACATCGAAAAAGCGTTTGTGTGCTCGACCATGTCAGACGCTATCACAAGGGTCCTCGGCACCGATTGGTGCGATGGGATGCCAAAGGCCTCAACGTTAATGCGTTGGACCGCAGCCATTATAGGCGACTGCTGACCTGATACGCCTTCCCTCAGACGGTCGGACACGTCCCTCAAGGGTTTCTCGAAACCACTCTCCCAGCGAGACTGCGCGAGCCGAGGGTTGCTGGTCCATTGGTCAACCGAAGCCCCGTCGCCGGGATTGCAGCCCGAAAAAGTTCGCTCAAGTTGTCCTTCCTGATCGGTGAGAGCGTAAACCTCTATAAGGCCGCCTTGTGGGACGGAGGCGACAAGAGCCTGGAACTCATTTCTAAGATCGAGCGCGGTTACGTCAGCGATAGGATCGGTGACGTCGAGAAGAAACGCGGTCACGGATTTCGGACCATCGACGGGGCACAGAGAGTCCTCATCGAGCGCTACAGCGCTACCAGCTACGCTCCTTAGATAGAAGTAGCCCCCAATCAGACCGGCAGACAGTATCGAGACGACGACACCCGCGATCACAGGAGCGGCCGCATTGTTGGATTTTTTGCCTCTGCGCCTTGCCATTATGCACCTGGGAACAGTGCATCGAGTTGGCGATAGCGGCTCACCGCGTCCTCAAACTCTTCGCCGATCTTCTTCATCTGATCGGACAACTCGTCTTGCGCAGTCCTGATACGCTCAGCCAGTTCGCGATCGTTCCATTCCTCTGCACTGTGTAACGTCGGGCTAATCCGCTCCATCTTGAACGGCGTCGCGAAGTACTTGGGTTCGGGTTCTGTACGAGCCTTTCGGTTCGCCTCTCTGTAGAGCGACAGCAGGGTATTCGCGGAGCGCTCCAATTGGTTCTGGTGTTCTTTAAAAAGGCCCGTCACACGGGTTCTATGTTGGATGATGGCCTGAGATTCCTGACGACGCTGGCTCAGATCACGTATGATCAGCTCGACCTTTTCGTTATGGTCGTCTCGGATTTCCTTGAGATTTTCGATCAGGGCTTCGACCTCGGTGCTGTACCAGCCCCTGGCCTTGTTCACGCGGTTCTGCACGTTCCCAAAACCCGGATAGGGGTCGAACATCAAGCAGCCGTCAATGAATGCCAAGATCGAGAAAAGTAGTCCTAACCCGAAGAGGACCCAGGAGTTCAGGTCGGCCAGGTCAAGTGGCGCGGTCCACAGCCTATCCATGACCTGCCTCCCGGCGTCACCGAAGGCAATGGCAGAGACTTCGCGATAGTGCGCCAGCGCAACGTTGATCCCCAGCGCGATGCACACGTAAGCCCCCAGCCCCAGAAGCCCCAAGAGCTTGAGAAAAATGGATCGGTGGATAACGAGCCGTACGGCAAAGATTGAGAGAAGGAGTGCGCAACCAATATTGAGTGCCGCAAGCGTGAACGCCTGTGTCACACCTCCAAGGATGCCGAGTGCGCTCCCTTCGGCGAGAAACGAACCATTGAGGCCCGTTTCCAATAAAAGGAGGAAAACAAGGAAGGCGACCTTGAAGAACATCCATCCAGCGGTACTGACCTTAGCCGCTCGACGCAGGCCATGCTTATCCTTGAAGTGGTCCAGCTCCTGTTCGACTTCTTGAAGGTCGCGTCGCAAACCATGCAACTGGTTCTGGCCAATCGCAACCTCAGCCTTAAAGTCTGACAGACTGGTGTAGTTTGCTTGGCGGATGAGCCCGAACTGACCCTCGAAGTCGAGATTGTTCAACCTGTCCTCAAAGTGCTTAAACTGGTCTTCGAGAACCTGATATGAAGCTTTCTTTTCCTCTTCTATCCTGGAGACGATGCGCTGCTCGACTTCGTCGAGAGCGCGCGCCGACTTAGGCGGCTTGTTGGCCGTCCCGGCCGCGCTACCCAGCTCTGTGAGCTCAAGCGTGCGTCCGAGTTTCTCCGTATCAAGCATCGGGAAGACATCAGTGGAGGCGCGAAAATCGTGGTTGGTTTCTCGAACTTTACCCCATAGGCGGTTCAAGGCGTCAAAGCGTGCGGCCATTTTTCAATTTCAATTTCTTAACTACATGAAGAGCGTTGAAAGACGTAGCCGACACAATGTCTCGCGTCTACATTGCATTGTCGAGGGAGGTTACAACGCCCCCTGCTAAGCCACAACTTTTATGGGGCCCTGCCCGCCGCCAATTCAGTGGTCAGTAGCGTTGGTGCGGACAATTGATCCAGAGATAGCTCGAAATGGTAAAACTCCTCGCTTGTTCCGACATCCACAACAACGTCAAAGCCGTCCGCAAACTTGGTTCGTTGGAAACGAACGACTTCGACGCGGTGATCGTGGCGGGTGACATTGAAAGCCAGAACGCCGACGAAGTTTTCGAAGTACTGCGAACTTTCGATTGCCCGGTCCTCTATGTGTACGGCAACTGGGACAATCGCCTCGAATATCGCCAGGACTTCGGTGAACGGTGCCATCATGTTCACCTGTCGCCTTTCGATCTTAACGGCCTTAGTGTCGTCGGGGAGACGGTGGATGGCATCGACCTGGAATGGGAAGCTAGGCGTCAAAACAGCTCCGCAAGCGACAGTGCGGCCATCGAGGCAGATCACAGCCTGTACTTCCAGCAACAGCGCGCAAAGCTATCGGCGATCGTAGCAGCGGGCAATCCAGAACGGACCATTGTGATGAGCCACTATAGACTGACGAAGACCCAAGGGCACCTCCCAAGTGTCCCGCTCTTTCTGTTCGGTCAAATCCACAAATTCGAGGATGTCACATATCGCGGCCAGCGGTTCATCAACGTCAGCGCCCTCGACAAGAAGGTGATGGTTGCAAAGAAAGGCCAGCGCGCGGGCCCGAAGAACTGGCGATACATAAATGACGGAAGCTATGTCATAATCACCCACAACGAGCGGACGGGGTTCTCCGTTGAACCGCGTCGCTTCGATCCTGACTTCTTTGAATGGGAGCGGATCGAGGGTATCGTGCATAGCTCCGCTCCCGAGGTGGAGTAGATTGTACCGGACTTTGTATTTGCCTCAAAAACTCGATGGCCAATGACTGCGACGCTTGCAATCCAATTGCCCGACACCTTCTCGAGTAATCTCGCTACCAAGGTCTCAATTCCAGGTGTCCGTCCTGTCGATGCAGTGGAGCAAATCCTCACGGAAACGATCATTGGCAGCCTCTCCAACTCACAGTCAGTGCAGCTGCTCAAACCTCCGTCTGTGCGACTGCACCCGATGTATTTTGCCGACCGTTGCGCGACACTCTTCCATCTGGCACGGGATGGATATGCGACATGGTACGTCGATCTGGTATTTTCCTCAGCTCTGGAAAGTGCCGTGGACAACATCGACGTCGTCGCGACGGGATTAGAGCTGAAGCCGATAAACTACGGACTGGAAAGCCATTCTTATCAGCTGACCACCAAGAGATTAAAAACTCAGGTCAACCATGTGCTTCGCCTCAATCATGTTGTCATTCCGAGATCGGTGTTCTCCGAAGTCCTGAGCGCCGTTGAATCACTGCCGCCGTTAGAACAGCCCTATGTCGCCAATCCGAGACCGGGACCGCGCTCGCAGGGTTTCGAACACGGTATAGCGGACTTCGAGTTCGTATCTTTTGACCACATGGTAACGGGGAAAAGGCGCGTCTGCTCCTGTTCCCGGACCGCGAACGACAAAATGCTGGCTACGGCGCGCGGGATGACCGGACAATGTTCGGCCGGCTCATGGCCGCATCAGGTTGTCAGCCTGCTGACCGATGCCAGCTACGAAGACTCTGTTTGCCACCTATGCATTGCGCGCCGATCCGGGCCTGAGATGGCGGGAATTGTCTATGGAGACGCAATCCAGCAATTCGTAGCTCCATACGTCAACCAGCTAATGTTGTCCGACGGCACAGACAAGGCAACAGCCCGCGCCGAGGTCCAGCAAACGCTGGGGATTAGCCGCTGGGTCAGGGAGGCGGAGATGCATGGCATAGTCAAGAAGCTCTTCCCTGACCACGTCGTCATGCGTGAGGCATCGCCATCATGGCTTGGTCGGCAGAGACTGGATGTGTTCATCCCAACGCTGAACCTAGCCTTGGAGCATCAGGGCGAGCAGCACTATCGACCTGTCAGCGCGTTTGGGGGAGAGGAGGCACTTAAACGGGCCACGGAGCGTGATGAGATCAAGCGGCGCTTATGCCGAGAGAACGGTGTCCATCTCGTCGAGATCGGTTTCGATGAACCTTTGACAGCTGCGACCCTCCGAACACGTTTGCGGCGCTACATCCACTGAGGCCCGCGGCGCAGAGATCATATCTGCTGACTTCGCACCACAGGCCAGTGATCGGTAGCCGCGGCTCCCAACCGGTTAGCTGCGCGTCGTGGAACTGTCACTAACCGCAGGGTTTAGCGGAGCCAATCCGCGAAAGGCTAATTAGCCACGATCCTTAACGCATTCAGCAGGTCAGGAGTTATAGTTCCAGTTACCTTCAGGTTATAGTCTGACTGCATCTTAGAAATCGCTGCCTTGGAATCTGGCCCGATTTTTCCGTCGATTAATCCAGAGTAGTAACCAAAGACAGTCAAGGCGGTTTGAACCTGGATAACGATCTGCTTGAACCTGTCGGAATTTCCAGGCAAGGTTTTTAAAGGCGTTGCGGCTGAAGGCGGAACAGACGGAGCAACCGGTGCCACAGGATACGAATTACCTGGTTGATTACCGTAAAAATTCGACCCGGAGTTTGTAGGTACAGTTGACGAGGAACCTGTCGTACTCCGGCTTGGCGGAGTATACACGTACCCTCCCCCCGAGCTTGATCTATGGCTCGAATGAGACCGATGACTCGAATGGGACCGGTGCCCCGCTAGGGTATATACGTGACTTAGCCGAAACCGTTCGAATAGTGTAGGTGTCTGATCCTTGGTATCGGATATTCCAGGCAACGGAAGAGCATCCGATCTATGCGGGAATAAGCCGGCTGCCAAAAAAGACGGAATAAGAAACAACTTGCGCTTCACGGTGCCCCCACCCTTGCGAACCCTTTGTCGGGAATATACCACTCGAAGAAACCACCACAAGTAGACATCAAGGAGCAACCGTCGCACTCAGGTAGATATTTTCGTTTCCAATCGGAGATTGTGGACGGTGCGAGATATCGAAATCTCTCAGGCAGTGTGCAGAGCGGGAAATTGAACAGACTCACTTCGATCCCTCTAGAAATCGCTCGGTTCAGCGCTGCAGATAAGGGTTGGAAATCGGTGGAGGTATCGAGGAAGCACTTGTCCCAGTTCATGCGCCCATATCCGATGTTTTCCAGCTGCATCAACGCCCAGTGCCGGACGAAAGGTAGCTTGAAATAAACGTGGTCCGAAAGAGCAGGCAGCATCGTATTGTTCTGGGCCATGACAACGGTGCGCAATTCAATGGCTGCCCCTGCCCGCGCCAATATCGAAAAGCTTTTCTCCAGCCTCTCGGAAGCGCCCTGCTTACCCACGATTTGATCATGCAGATAATGCTCCGGTGCATATAGCGGAATTCCCCAAAGCACGCGGTCATGCCCAATCTCGGAGAGCCATTCGACATCCTCTTCTTCAAAGTGCTGGCCGTTGGTTAGCACATGAAACCGCAAATCCGGACGGGCAGAAGCCATCAAAGACAAGAACTGGAATAACCTGGACTTATGAAGGAGGGGTTCACCTCCTGAAAGCCCAAGATAAGCCCTCGCAGGTGCCAGACTCGCGGCTATCGCAAATTGATCGAATAGATCGGTATGATGCTTTTTCGGGGGCTGGGAGCACATTAGACAGAGTTGGTCACATTGTTCTGTCAGCAGAAATGTATTGTGCGCAGAGTTCGCGCGGATCAGGCGGTGTGCACTCGGTTTGCCAGGCAACAGCATTAGCACGTCGCCTTCCAGGTCAGCAGAAGCGGGAGCCCGGACAGTCAACGAAAAGCCTTGATATTCATACTCACGGTAATCGTCAGCTGTCTCGATCAAGACGGCGTCATGCTCAGATTCTGCTCGATTCCCCCGCAGTCTGAGAACCAGCGGTTCAGAAATTGGCAGCGGGTCTACAGGTATACGCAGATCAATCATCGATGGACCTTGGCTATTCCGGCATCGAATTCAGGTGCGCCGACCCAGTAAGCCAGCGATTTTCGGACCTTAGGGTCATCGCTGTAGAGCAACTCAAAAACCTTGTCGAACATGTAGATATGGCGCTGACAGAAATCCGTCATGTGTTTCGGCAGATCAATCCTGCCGTAGCGAGAAAGGTCATCAACCAGATCGACGCCGCAGTAGGCTTGATATGGACAATGAACACAATCGGGGTGAAATGTATTCGAAGCCTCTGCGTTCAGTGCATCAATTTTGTCGACCTCAATTCCAGTCAGGATGTGCCCCACGGAAAGATCGAGTTGACCGATCCGTGTTACCATTCTTGCTTCGTCCGTCGGATACAGGCTCCCATCATAGTCTATGACGACATAGCTTCGGCCCAGAATGTTTGGATTACGCAGATCGGCATGGCCGTGGTGGCCGGATCGCAGAACGCGTCGTAGGCAGTGAACGAGATAATACTCTTCAACCGGGTTCATCGCCTCCCAATTATATTCGATTAGAGCATCGATGAATCTGGCATGAAATGCGTTCCACTCTGCCCCAGCCGATTTCGCGAGAAAGCGCTTCCTTGCAAAGCCCTGATAATTGACCGGTCGGAGATATATCGAATGCAATCCGTGCTCCGTGAAGCTGTCGATTATCGATCCCGGAGAAGGCAGAGCACGAACGTCAAGCGTCGGCAAAGCCGAGACTTTCTCTTTCCCGAAAGACCTGATCGCTCTTCGCAAATTGGCAAAGAACTCGTCGTTCTTCGTCTTGGTCCCGGTTCTCTGCTGTTGATGGGTCTCGCGATTGGCATCGAGAGACGTACTGATAAAAGTATCGCTATCAGCCAGAAATTCCCACGCTTCCTCGCTAACGTCCTGCAGGTTGGTGCAGACCACAAATTCACTTTTTTCGAAGCGGTCCCTGCAAAAATTCCGAACCCGTTTCAGGATGTCTAGTGCCAGTAATGGTTCTCCTCCCTGGAATTCGATTCTCAGAGATTCCGTTGACAAACCATCTAAGAATTGAATCACCGCCTTCTCAGTATGAACCGTCCAATCGAAGCCTGGCGTTCCTTCATTGACACGACTGACCTGGCAGTAGCCGCACGACAGATTGCAACGGAGGGTCGGGACCAGAATGACGTAATCAAGACCACTCGGCTGATAAAGCCGTTGGGCCCATCGATATGCGAAGCTTGTGTACGCGAGATCATCGGGTTCAACGAATGCGTGACCGTTCCGAGCGAGGAAATCCATATCCGCACCGTCCATTCGTCCGGTAGCATACCGTTCCAGGAAATGAACGTCAGATTTGAAGAAGCCACCTGCGTCGTCTGCGAATATCAGGCTTTCATCCGCGTTCTTCCTGAATTTCAGGGGAAAAACATTCATGGGCCCATCAAGCCCCTGATCATTGTGTGGCGTATTTCCAACGTCTCCCGATAGATTCTTTCCCTGTAGAGACAGAACTGAAAGTCCTGTGCCACCTGCGCTGTATCTTCATCGGGCTGCCTGAGGATGATCTCTACATGGCCTTGATGGGTCGCCACCGCCGCGTCTGGACGAAGGTAACGGAAACGCACAAGAGCAGCAGCAAGATACGGCTCGAAAGTCGTGTCCACCGAAATTAGGAATTTGCTGGCCCCGCCGCTGATCATCGTAGCAACCCCGTAACGAGAGGCTTTACGCCTTCTGGCATTGCCTCGTCGCTAATCTCCCATGGGCTCACATGGATTACATCGCTATCGCTGTAGAACACGTATTTCAGAGGTTTGGGAAGTTGACCGCGCATTGGGTAGACCTATGTATTGAATCAGCCATTCGTATTTACTCTGGCATCGGGCCTACCGTTCAGCCCGCTTCGCCATAGTTTTTCATGCCCTGTTCCAGTCTCCAGTCCACCGGCCGACCTCAACAGCGTATCGTTGACGATCAACGAGATCACTTCCATTTAGCTGCCCACAGCCTTAGCTCTGCCTTGACCTTTTCAGGCCAAGCGCCAACAACAGGTTGAACCTTGATCTTTTGTCCAGATGGTTTCCAGGCCAGATACACACTTCTGGACCGAAGATCGGCGACCACGATGGCTTGTTGTTCGTCACACATATGCCGTGTGCAAGTCGTGCCGACGAAGAGATCGCCTTTGAATTCTCCCGACCCGACGCCCAAAAGGATGTCCTTGACCAGGGCTTCATCTTCACCTGCCAAACCATTGATCTGTCGAGCCACTTCGGCATAGCTCAGCAAAGCTGCAGGATGATCGATCGTACGCTCTCGAAGCTGATCCCACCCCTTGGAGGTGTCAGCCACGAAAGCCTCAGAACCGACCTCACGAAACCCTTGACCAGCAGTCCATTCCCATCTCTTTCCAGGCGTACCAGGCTGCGGCGCGATGGCAAAATAGAGCTTGTCTTGCGACACCGTGACCTTAACGGGCATACAGTTATCGAGAGGCCCATCGATGCGCGCGTTTTGTCCTTCGGGAAAAGACAGAACAAACGGACTGCTCTCGCATGCGTTGCCTCCCCCCGAAGAAGCGCCAACGGCGACAGGCGTACCTCCTACGACATGTACGTCATCGATATCGACGAAATAGTTTCTGTGAATTTCTCGGTCATCCACCTTCAGGCTGAATTGATCATCGTTCGATTTCGCGATGCTGACCCGATGTCCGAATAGGCGGATATCTAGATCACGAGCGGCGAGAAGATCACATTGCAGAACCACTATGGCAGTGGCCAAAACAAATTTGAATAACCGTTTGCTGGACATGTCTTCCCCAACACAGAAATACAACTTTGCCACTAGCAGACCGCGCGACCAACTCCAATCGGTTGACGACGTTTTAATGTGGGAATTCGTGAATGGCCTGTCGAATCCAATGCCGCTTCACTTCTCTGAAGGCCGATCTTTATCCTCTAGCCCTGGTCTCATGGTCTGATATCACCCGAGGTCGAAACCCGCCCAAACTGGCTAACGTAGGAAACCGAATCCCCCGGAGACGAACTCCGGAAACGTCGGCGGGCTAACTCCATCGGCTTGGCCAGCCAATTGCAGGCGGCACGGCACATACCATCTCTCCTCCAGCGGATGAAAAACTCCTGGGAGCGGGAAGTACTTATCGATCAGAACGAAATCCTCTATGTCGAAAGACACGATGGGCATCTGGTGGGTGATCGAAAGCGCAGCGAACATAAGATCGTGGCTAAGCTTATCCTTCTTTTGCGAAGGGTTGGACACATACAGGTGCCGAAGCGACCCCACGGTCGTCATTTCCGCATAAAGATTGGCCGCTTCAATCGTCAGGTCAGCTATCTGGAACTCAACTGACAGGATATCATCGATCCAATTATGAAGCCTCGACGCTTTCTGTGGATCACGTTTCAACGCTAGATGGGCACCTCGCCTCAACTCTGATATGAGTGGAAACGAAATCGCTAGTGAACCAGCGCCCTTGGCCTTCAACCAGGAATGAAGGCCAGGTGGCGGCTGACTCAGCCCAGCGTTGCTAAGTACATTAGTATCCAATAAATAAATGAGGTCTGCCATTTTTAACCTCTTTTACGTAACGAAAGAGGTAGTAGCCGGCAAATGCCGGTTTTCGGTAAAGATGGCGGCGAACGTTTAAGAGTTTGGAAACCGGAGAGCTGGTGACAATGTCACAGAATTGGACGATCGACGAGGCATCCGCCGATATTGCAGGCCTGCTGGAAGCGGCTCGCGCGTCGTCTCAATATATCTTGGCTCCAGATGGAGCGTTCAAAGTGTCTTTTGAACGCAAGCTCGGTCGATCCATCAACGAGCTACTCGAAAACGACGCCCATCTGAAGAAGGACGACGTGGACGGAATCTAAGCTCGCCCCATAAAGCTGATTAGCATATTTGCATCGGTCCTCCAGATCGCACTTGAGTACCTAAACCGCGTCGAGGAATCCGCATCCAGCGATGATGTGGAAGCCGGATAAACCGACCGCCTATTCCTCCTCATCCCTCCAAATGATTGACCTTACCTCGTCACCGTCCACGCTACCCTTCGCTAGAAGGGTGTTTACCAGCACGTGCAGTTGGTACAATTTTCCGGTGAGTAGGCGTTTGACGTGGCTGAACTGGGTTTTTAGGCGCAGTTCAACAAGGTGTCGCAGTTCCGGGTCACCTGAACGAAGACGTTCGAGAGGACGATCTCCGTATCCGAGTTCTGTTGACAGGCCAACACCAAGTCCAAGCTGCCGCTCGACGCGTGTAGCGACATCGGTAGCAACCACTAGGTCTGAGTGCGGAGCGCCGCCGGCACCGTCAGCCCTATCCCCGAGGACCAACAGTTCGGCTACTGTGCCGCCGAGCAGCATAGCAATCCAGTTATCGTAGTAGGCTGCGTTTCGGTATCCGACCCATTCTTGGGCGAACGATGTCACGCCGAGTGCTCGACTTGAGCCGGATGTAGGTACGTCACGGGAGATGGATGCCGAAACGACAGGTTCGGTGCCAAGGATTGTTGCGACCATGGCGTGACCAGCTTCATGGACGGCCACACGATACAACTCCTCTCCGGAAAGAGTGCGGCGCGGTGGCATAGCGTCCATGAGTACAGCCTCATCGAGGGGCACGCCCCTGCGGCGAGCCAGGCGACGTGCGTCGCGAGTAAGCTTTTCGATATCCGCGCCCGACCATCCCACCGATCCGGAGATGAAGCTATTAAGGTCGCCCTCAACCTGCTTGCCGCGAAGGTGATGGCGTAGAATAGCCACCCTTTCCTGCGCGTCCGGCAGGGAGATTTCGATCTGGGTCTCCAACCTTCCCGAGCGCAGCAGCGCCCTATCGATGCCGCTCGGATTGTTGCAGGCTGCGACCACGACGACACCCTCACGGCCCTCGACAGGGTCAAGGCACTCGAGAAGCCCATTAATTACCTGCCGGCGATAATCGCGATGATCAGGATCGCCACCCACTTCCCGATCACCGAAGCTATCCGCCTCGTCAATGAAGAGAATGCAAGGCGCACTGCGCGCAGCTTCAGCGAACGCCGACCGCATCGCCTTCAGATAGTCTCCCAGATGACCCTTGGCCTGCCATCTCGCTGCAGAGGCAGTGATCAGCTTGACGCCACAGGAATTGGCCAACGCCCGCGCGTAGCTAGTCTTTCCGCATCCGGGAGGACCGAAGAGGAGCGCTCCACGGTCAACGTCTTCCCACAAGATTTGTCCGTCGCGCCAGGCGCGTAGGTCTGACGCGAGCTGCAGGCCCCAGTCCTTCGCCTTCCCATACCCGTGCATATCCTCGAGACCCATTGAGGTTGGTTTCGGCGACCCCTCCTCTCGTTCGGCTGGTTTCGCCGTCATCCGTTTCAGCTGGCGTAAAGAGCTCAAGAGTGGTCGGCTCGGTCTCACCGACACGAGGATCGCGTCCAATGACTTCGTGGAAAAATACTCAGCATGCGACCTTGTCATGCCGGGGACTTTGGCGTCTCGCGCCGCAGCGAGGAAATGGTCAGGGGTAGGTTTAACGATCTCCGAAATCAGATCGGCTCCCGCGAGAAAGTCCGCAGGCAGGTAGTCTTTGTTTTCGGTGACGACGACCACTTGGCGGGCATGTTTGACC
Source organism: Affinirhizobium helianthi (assembly GCF_042680945.1). NCBI lineage: Bacteria > Pseudomonadati > Pseudomonadota > Alphaproteobacteria > Hyphomicrobiales > Rhizobiaceae > Affinirhizobium > Affinirhizobium helianthi. Next base: position 24,138 of record NZ_JBHUEQ010000007.1, read on the forward strand.
CGATCATAGACTGATCGCGCGTCGATCGATGATTGCGCGACGGTAAACACCACCGTGCGGTCATTGCCATATTCATCGACATTGGTCGGATCATCAATGAGGTTGGAAGCGGCACGACGGTAGTAATCGGTGGCATTCTCGGGAACGACGAGCACCGCGATGAACGGTAGGTTTGGGCGGCGAAGGAAAGGCCGAAGCGCGGCTCGGACACCGCAGAGCGCGACCGCGATTGCGAGATGTGGGGACGACTTCGCCCGATTGACTGATCGATATGACATTGAAAGCTTCTCCGAGGGCAACGAGACGATGGCGACGACGTCTGTCTCACCGTGCTATTCGTCTGACTGCTGTCTCCGGGCTAAGCGGAGCCTCGTCGAGATCGACCTCGATAAAGCCATGGAGAATGAGTGATGCGATGCCAGCCACGGGCTTGGTTTCCAGAAATGCCCTAAGGCAGTCCGAGAGCGGCAAAGAACCATGCTCGTCGAGCGCCGTTAGCAGGCGAAGCCGATCCCCAAGAGGTGTATCGTGGGAGGCATAGCGCAACAGGTCCCGTGCATTCCGTAGCCTGAAACCATCGTAGATTTCGGCACGGTCAAGAAGTCGGTAACGGGCATTGATGCGTGCGGCTTCTGAAGCAATAGCCGCTGCCTCGGCTGAGAGACTGCGATCCGGTGCATCCAGGTAGAGAATGGACCCTTCTTCATCGAACACCTGGAAATCGGCCACATGAACAATACCGCCGGCATCCAAGGGCGAAGACATGCATCGCCAGGCTTTGACAGAGGGGTTCACATCCAAAATGCACCCGACATCGCGGGCCACCTGCGAGCGAAACAGGCGAACACCTTCACACTTCACGGTTCCCGCAGGATGATAGGTTCTGATTGACGCGGAGTTTCTGGCAGTGCGCAGCATTGCCGCCTGCTTGGCAATTCCCATGGCATCCTCGGACAAAAAAAGATTGGTCGTCGCCGCGGACACCGCGGCAGCGAGAGTCAACCTATTCGTATGAAGTTATGTGGAATGCCGTTGCTCATGTTGCGAACATTTCATGAACAAAAAGAAAATGTCAACCCACAGGACCGAAATAATTGTTGTAACCTCACAGTCACAGGTCGTAAGCGGTGTCTTCCGTACACCTTGACCAAACTCATTTTTTTGTAACCGGTGTTCTGCTCTCACGTTGTCCAATGTCGCCTGATCTGTGATCGGCTTATCGATGGATGAAGAACGGGAGTTTCTCCGTGGAGACTACACTTGAGTTTCTCACAAACTGCAAGCCTGGAAGTGAAGTTCACCGACACTGGCCTGACCAGATCAAGGCGATAATCGTTTCGGAAAGCTTGCGGCCCGGCACTACGGTTAATGAAGTTGCGCAGCGCTATAGATTGCGGGCGAGCAGTCTTTCCACCCTGGCGGCCAATGGTGGCCTCCCACGCTTGGGGTCTGTGCGTTGCGCTGCGTCTACAAACTTGCGTTTTGACGGAGGGTTGATCGCCCTAACGGATAGGATCAAGTTTCCGGAATTCAGCACCCCAGCTAGCGGCCACCCGGTCCCGTGCATCCATCGCAGCCAAGCCCGCCGCGATCAGCGCCATGAACTCATTCCGCATCGGAACATGCACGTGAGGGTATTTCCGGAGTGCCAAAGGAAGTGGCATTCCGCCCCGAAATGCGTCCATACCCATTACGTCGAATGAAACCCGCCATTCGATTTGGTCATCAGGGATAAATTGGAACCGTGAAGGCAAACTGGTTGTCTGCGGCGTGAGACAATACCAGTCCCCGCCGATATCCACGACCGAGGGAAGTATCAGATCGGAGCCATGGATATACCATCCCAAAACGTGGCAGCTCCGTCCCTCCGTGTCGTTTGCAACCTGCGCCGCACAATTCGCGTGGCAGTCATTCGGCCGCATGCCAACGGCAAGCAATTGTTCCTCCGGGGGACGCGTGACGGTCACACGGGGTAGCGCCAACACTTCCAGAAGCGTCTTCACCTCCCATTCGGAAGGCTCAAACGCCATCTCCTCCACATTCCGAATGATGAACTGATCGAGATCGGTTTGGACTGCTTCGCTGTTGGTTGTGGTCGAGCTGGTCATGGCTACCTCTTTTTCAACCTCAGGCCCGGGTCGTTGCCTTCAGCATTACGTTGATTATCTGAGATGGCATCCTACTATCAACGGCTACCGGGGGGACCAAGATGGTATCTGGATACGACAAGAACTCACCAGACCCGAAGTATGAACCTGACCTCGGGCCAAGGGGAAACATGTTCCTGCTGGCGCTCGTCGCCTTGATCGTGGTCAGGACCTTGGGATGGGCTCTGATCTGAGATGAATAGGCGACGGCCCAGGAGTTCGCGGTTGCCTAGTTGTCGATCCCGGCACATGGTGCTGTCGTCGAACAATCAGGCCTTGTGGAAAGACCAGTGAAAAAATCAAAGCATGCCAGGAGAGTTCTCCAAAAGGGTTCTCTCGGCGCTGCCATTGGCAGTAAGGGTTTTAAGGCAGTCGGCCGTCGGAAGGTGCCGCAGGGGATAGACCAACCACCGCTTGGACGTCCATGCCTTAGCCCCGACATTCGATCCTGAGCGACTAACGCTGTAAGCCTGGTTGGCCAACAGGTGTCGGCGGCGCTGCGTCAGTATCTCGGACGGTCGAGCCTGAATTCGGCTTCGGGAATATCTATGCGCCAGAGGTTATCGGGCACAACGATGAACTCGTCCTCGTTTCGATTCACCCGGCAATACGCCTCACCTAAGTCGACCGTGGTAGCATAGACGGCCATATCAGCAAACAGTCCACGCTCAACTAGGATGCTAGCGTGCCATTTGGCGTAGTAGATCGCTTTGTCGAGCGACGTGGTCCACGACATTCCTGGAGTGTGAACGGGACCCGCACATCCACGGAAGAGGGAAATCCTCTCGGTCGATATGCCTTCAGCAACCGGAACGCAATCATGATGAGCCTGTAGTCTTGACCGGTCGCATGCGTCGAAAATCGCCTTGAGCCGATCGAAGCCGACATCTTGGAAATGGGATGTGAGGACATAGGTCGTTAGCCATGATTTCTCGAGTTCTCCCATCTGTGCCAGCCTGACGTAATTGCGCACGATGAAGTCTAGAGAGCGCTCTCCGAAGTGTCCGCGAAGATCGTCACCGTCCTTCACCGCACGCATGTAGGCTTCGATTTCCTCGCCGCTCAGTCCCGTGAAATCCCAGTCAATCATGATGGTCTGCTCCGACCTGCAGGAATCCTCGATCTCACGGAAGACCAAACCTCGGACACCTTTTTGCCTGCCGCCTGCGTCTTCGAAGGCTCGGGCCTCAAGACCTCGAGAAGGTCAGTCAACTCCCTCTCGACGGCAAGGGGGTGGACCTTGGCCGCATCCATGGCAGACAGGCTGGCCCGCGCCTTCGCAGGGTGACTCATGGTCGGAATGGTCACCGCAAGGTCATAGGCAACCTCCTCGAGGAACAGGATGTCATCGGCAAAGCGCGCGCTGATCCAGTCATTGATTTCGGGAATAGTATTCGGAACGCTGGCCCGCTTTTCCTTGAGCATGGCGACCTTGGCACGCACCGCCATCATAACCGCCACTCGGAACTGCTCGGTGGACGTATCAAGTTCAGAAAGCCATTCGGATGACAGCAAGCGGGTCGCCTGTTCCCTTGTCCACCCTGCCCCGACCAGAGCGCCGACGCCTCCGACGCCGCTGAGAACGAGAGCGCCTGCGGGACCGAATGCCAGAAGCCCAAGAGCCTTGCCCGACAGAGTTCCGACTGTGGCGAGGCCACCCTTCACGCTCGCATCCAACACCACCGAGAATGGTAGGTCGGACAACGGCATGCGGCCGCGCCAGACACGATGAAGATTACGGGCCGAGGAAACGGCCATGGCAAAGTAAGGGACATTCAAGTCACCCAGAGCCTCGCCAGCTTCCAGGGAGGTCGTCATGATAAGGTCGGCGATCTCGCGGTCGAATCCATCGACATAGAACACGAGTTTCGACCACTCTGCCCCGCTGTCGATCACAGCCTCCGCTAACTCGGAATTGGCGTAGACAGGCATGTCAGGATACTTCTCGAAATGCGTTCTCAAACCTTCCAGGCTCTGCAGGCACTTAACCTGGAATGGCACTCCGTCCACAACGAGATCGAAGCCCGCATTGTTCGAGGTCTCGGGGAAGCTGACCACGTGTCCGACTTCCACCAGACGCGCGGCCACGAGCTGTTCCGACACGTATCCGCGGAGGTTATTGGCTGCACCACCTGCGGCGGCCTCGCCCATCGATCCGATGCGGTCTGCAAACACCCCGAACTGGAAGATGTCGCCGAGGTCCTCCGAGCGGGAGAAGTCCGCTGCGGCGAGCACCATCGGATCGATGGATACCGCGTTGTATAGGATGTCTCCCGCCGACAGCGCTGTCACGGCGGCAAGCTCCAGCCCGTCCCCCTGTTTCCTTGACAGCACGCCTTCAAGCAGAGCGCCCCGTCTATCCAGGACAGAAGCCGAGGCTTTCAGGTCTCCAGGAGGCTTCAGCAAGCTGCCGCCCGTCGCACTGACGATGGCCGCATTGCGAGAGATGATATCCCCCTCCGCTTCCTTCGGGAACGTAGCAAGATCGGCCTCGGTGGCGGACCGGAAATCATTCAGTGCGTCCGCAAGACCATCGCGTCCTGCTGACAGGGCACGGAGTGACAGCTGGACCGAAACGAGAGCCGCAAGCTTGGCGGCCTGTCCGCCGTTGACGTAGTTGTTGGCGAGGTATCCGACGCCAAGGACGGCAGGAATGCTGAACAGTGGGTTCGCGAGCATGAACAGTGTCGAGACGACGGCTGGTCCGCTCATAAACGGGATGAACGCGGATGCCTGGGCGGCAAGAATGTATGCACTGAACCCCGCGAGGTTGACGCCCAGGCCAATTGAGAACGCCGCCGTTCCCGTCGCGAGCACGGTAAGCGAGGCACGGTCTCCCGCGGTCAATGCGTGACGCATGGCGTCATCCTGGAACTCCGGTGGAAGACTCTGGATATGGTCCCGTACACGCTCTTCGAGTTCGTTTACCAGATCGTCTGGGATATCACCGGATACTGCCGCCTCGGCAACAGCTTTGGCAACGAGTTGCGCCTGCTCGGCTACCAGGAAAGAGAAATCCTGATGCGGGCGTCCACGGAGCGCCTTCACTGCCTGCCAAGCTCTCTGAATCCCAGTCTGCTGTGTCTCTTCACTGTCATCCGCAACTGGCACGGACATCACGGAGGATGCCTTGGAAGCCACACCCGCGCCGACGGCATTGGCTCTTCTCGACGACAGGGGAAGTGTAGCATCCAGATCGAGGGCCGTGGCAATCCTGACCCACAGTCGAATGCGTAACGCGCGTTCCGAGATGTCTGAGGCGAACAGATCGTCTGCGGCCGCCTTCAAACGGCGGGCGAAGGCCGTGGTGTCCGACGACTGACCATCTTTCTGAAATCGAGAGATGACATCGCTGACTCGATCCATGCTCATCGACAACAGCGTGGTAGTCTCAAAGCTCGCAATCAGGTTGCAGAGATCACGACGATCAAGAACCCCGAGACCAGCGAAAATCGTCCATGGCGGTACATACATAGCTTCCCCATCAGTCACTGGGGACTTCATGCCGGATAGACCGCAGGTTGTCGAATGTTTTCCGAGAGTTGTCGCAGTCTGTCTCCGAGTGAGTGGCGCGGTGTCAAGCGTCTCTCAACTTCACCAAAACCACCTTGTTCTGCTCGCCAGCACGGCTCACATCCAGTATGCCAGAAGCCTCCGCCAGGTCGCTGAGCCTTGCATAGCCATAATTTCTGGCATCGAAGTCGGCTGACTGCTTTGAGAGGTGTGTCCCGACCCGAGCCGGGTTAGCTCGACCATCGTCGTCCGCAGATGCCTCGACCGCATTGCGGAGCATCGCTAAGGCTGCCTCGTCCAGCCTGCCGCTGGCGGCCATACCCTGTGATGTCGTGCTGTTTTCAACTTGAGGCTTCCCCCCCTTCGGGCGTCGATGCCGCCTTTTCCGGAGCCTGCTCAACAGTCCCGCCCCCCAGGACGTCCACATAGACAAACTTGTCGCAGGCAGTGATAAACGGTCTCGGGGTCTTACGCTCGCCGAAGCCGTAAACCGTCCCCCCTTGTTCCCGAATGCGAGCGGCCAAGCGCGCAAAGTCGCTGTCACTTGACACGATACAGAAACCCGAAAAGCGTCCTGTGTAGAGAAGGTTCATCGCATCGATGATCATTGCGCCGTCAGTAACGTTCTTCCCTGTTGTGCAGTCAAACTGCTGAACAGGCTGGATCGAATGCTCGAGAAGGCACTCCTTCCAACCGTTGAGATTGGGCTTTGTCCAGTCCCCGTAGATGCGCTTGACACTGGCGGTTCAGTAGTCGGCGATCTCTGCAAGCAGGCCTGAGATGATCTTCGGGGACGCGTTGTCTCCATCGATCAAAAGGGCGAGTGTGTCTGCTGTCATCTTCGGTGTCTCCAGAGGTTCAGCCTAGCCGAACCCGGAAATTCGTGCATTGACACTGATCTTGAACGTGATGAAGTCAGGCCCTCGCGGTAACGGCGGCTTCCTTATGATTTCGTCGACGGGCCTCTATGGCTCTTGGGAATGCTCCCGTAAGATTTGTTCATGCGGGGGCGTTCTGTGGCCAGATTCGCGCGTCGATTGAATGAAACGCTGCAGTCTTCTTGAATGCGGCATACAGGTCGTCGCGGAAAGCCTTGATTGCATCTAGGTTGCCTGGGTCTACCAACCATGCCCCTATGACGAATTCATAGAACTCCCGATGCTTATTGAAGTGTACCTTGCTTAGTTCGCGCTGTTGGCCTTTGGCCGAGCCCTTCACGGCTTTAACTTCTTCAATAGTCGTCGCTATCCTGTCAAAATCCTCGAGCACCTCGCGGCCTGTTACCTTCGTATAGCCATGCTCCTGCACCTCGCTCCAGAACGGCTTGTAACTAGAATCAGACAACAGTTTCCTCAAGTATTCGGAGAACATTCGGTCTGGGGGCGCGCCACCTGGCAAAGCGATAATGTGATGCTTCAGGTCCTTGGCCTGATCTCCATCAAGAATGCAAATCGCACGCATGGATGATTGGTTGAGCTTTGAGTCCTTGAATAGGCTTTTGAGCGCGTCGGCACCAATACTAGCGTCAACGAGGTGTAGAAGGTTTCTTGCCGCAGGGAACCTCGTATCCAATGACTTCGAAATGTAGTCCAGCAGCCGCTCGAGAAACAGGCGCGCCTCAGCGTCCTCGGTGTAAACAGGGATGAAAACGTTTTGGTATAGCGCGGTCCGTAGAATTCCATTGAGGTGCATTTCAATCTGCATTGGAGCCGGATCAGGCATCAGCGAGACGCTGTCGTCTTGGTCGACGATGTAGACGATACGCTTTTCCAGCAGATATGCGTGCTTCAGTATGAAGAGGCTATGGGTAGTAAAGAATACCTGTATCCTGTATTTCTCTGCGTAATCGACGATGATATCGAATAGTTTTTTCTGAGCCGAGGGATGTAGCGTCGCGTCAAACTCGTCGATCAGTAAAATGCTCTCAATGTCTCGCGCTTTCCCTTCGGCGACACTCTCGTATACGTATCGCAAGCAGTTTAATGCGGTCAGTATGATGCTGATGTTGTCTTCGCCTGACGAAATGGTGTTGGAATCTACGCCATCAACGTTGGTCACAAATTCTGAGCGCTTCTTGACGTCCGGGATGTTGTGAATGACCGGCTTATCGATTTCCAGCCGCGTCAAATGAGCGAACTGCTTCTTGAATGCAGCCTGGATTTCGAGTGGGAGCTGGTCTCGCATTGTGTTGGTTGCAACCTTGTCGCTTACCTCTCCATACGGAACGAGGCGAGACAACCCTAGATAAACCACAGGGAGCGATGGAAGGCGATCTTCGGTGTCTCTCGCATATTTTGGCTTTATCGAGAAACGAAAGTTTTTCTTATCCTGGTCACTTCTCGAGTTATGGCGACGGAATTCGAGTTCTTCTCCGCTATCGTATCTTACCTTAAACAGAGTTCCGGCCCGCCCCTCTGCGGGATTGCTGTAATGGTTCTTATCGCCCCGGGAAACCGTCTCAATTTTCGGATTAACTTTCTCGACAAACCGCTTCAGCACGGTTGTTGCCGTGGGGTCGGTGTAATGGTCATCTGAGCCTTTAACCGCCTGAAACGAGTTTGAGACGATGTGCATCAACGTCGATTTGCAGGTGCCGTTTGTGCCAGAGATCAAGTTAATGTGTTGATCAAACGATAACGTGATGTCTTTGAGTTTTCGGTATTGAATGAATTCGATTTCGGAGATCATCAGTCGCGTCTCTATCAGGAGCCTGCGTACAGCTGTGGTTCAAGGAGCATCAAATACAATCTCAGATCGATGCAAACCGTAAACTTCGCCGTCGAAATGTCATGCTTTCAACAGGTTTCTGCTGGAAGTAGCGGCAAACCTTTCGACAGACATCAGATAGCATTTTTGCTAGCCAAGACTTCGCGGATGAATCGATCCAGCGATTTTCCACCTGGTGAGTGCGCAATGGACGCATATCGATGAGCCAGGTGGACCGGTATCAGTGCATTCTGGAAAAGGTCGGTTTGCATCATCTCGATGACCGACACCATGTGCGATATGTCATCGCCATAATTGGCAATATTGACCTTGGCATGCTTGAACGGCACGCCTCCAATGCTCGTCTTCTTGGCAAACGGATAAGCGAGGGTGACGTCGAAAACCTTATTGCGACTGGTGCGCACGAGGAAGGTCTGACCATAGTACGTTTCATCACCAAAGTTCTTATTTGTCTCTATCTTGTCTGGCTCGATGAACGTCGTCCGGTACTCATCCGTAACAGGGAGGATGAATGTGCCTTCTATCGCTCGTTTATCATCGTCCTTCTTCAAGAGATTTTCGATAAGGTAAGCGTGCTCGACTACCTTGCCTGTTTTGGAAATGCCCATAACCACCGGTCCACGCATGCCTCTGTCTCGGCATTGCGCACGAATATCATGCAATAGCGACATGATGCTTCTATGGAACCGGGCGGCCTCGCCAAAAATTGCCAGAGGACCGTCAATAATCACGTTCATGTTCGCGACTATCGATGGATCAGATTCAAACGAGCATCGGATGATGTGCACCACAAGAAGATGTTCGAGGACCGACATGAGGCGGTTGAAGCACTCAGTGTTCCCACCTTCCTCATTGAAGACTTCTTGCACTCGCAATGCGTCAGTTACATAAACCCGTCGAGATGGGTCGTCATCTATGTCGACGTAGCCCGGGTCGATCGGCACGAAGAGGTTTCCCTGCAGCTCCTCACCATCAATCGGCGACTTATTCTTGAACTCAATACCCTCTCGCCCATCTCGGATAACGATCGATCCAATTGCCTGAGCATCGCCATAAGGCTGAGGCCCCCTGGCGGGATCATCATTCTTGCCGCTACGCCTGAGGAGCTCAACGAAGGTGTCATAGAGCGTTGTTCCTTGGCACTTGAACTGCTCCGCCTTGAAGATTCCCTCAAAGACGGTCGCACGGAAAAAAGACTTCGTCTTCGAGTGTTTGGCATTGGTAATGCCTGCTCCAGGAAGAATGACTTTGCTCTGGTTCGACTTTTCTTTGAGCTTTGCGATCGCAACAGGATCAACGAAAGCTGTATTGCGATCGCGGAGCCGCTTGTACTGTTCCACGAAGATCAAAACATTCGAGAACTTTATGACCCCGACCCGCACGGAAGGAAAATCCTTACGTACGACAGACTCGTAAGGCGAGGCATCGCTGGCCATTACAACTCCTTCATTGAGTTCTCTAACGAGGTGACTCACATTCACGAGCTGATTCCGGATGAACCCAATCCGGTTGCTATGATCTTTGACGGTGTCGACTGATTCAATGAATCGCTGCACCTCGGCGTCGTTCAAAACGTCGAAACCACCGCCCGCGGACGCGCGCTCGTTCGAGTAAGGCATTTCAGACGCCCTCGTTCAGGGGAGAGAACCAACTGGACGAGGAAGACTTCGCCCGGCGGTACTCTTCGCCGACGCGAGCTGGGTCAAAAAGCATAATCTGCGTCGGCGTTGTGAAGTTTGCACTCAGCGTCTTGATCCTTGCGAAACCGACGTCTTGGCAACGCTTTAGGCTCGGCGCGAAGTCTCCGAAATCATAGTACTTGGACAGCGTCCGGATTTCATCGTCGTTGTTAAGATGGGTGACGAAGAAGTTCTCGGTGTTGGACAGGATGTTCGGATGAATCGACGATGGTTCCTGCGTGGCGTAAACCATCGCCATGCCATACTTTGCGCCCTCCTTAGCGACGCGTGGCCACGTCGTGTTCAGGTCCGCTTTTTTGCCGATCAGGTTATGCGCCTCCTCCACATAGAGCACTATCCGAGGAGCAGACTGACCAGAGGTGAACTTCGCCGACGATGCAGTGAAAATGCCTTTCGCGATCCGCTCGGCCATCGTCTCCCGGATTTTAGGAACACCGACCGATAGATCGACGATGACAATGCGTCCGGATGAAAGCAGATCATAAATCTCGCTGACAATATCGTTCGAACCATCGGGCGAGTGGAACTCGCTTGCCGAAGCGCGGACGTAGTTTCCTGCTCGTATAGGTGTGTCAGACTTATGCGACCTACCTGCTAACATGGCGAGAAGTGCATGGTCCTCCGGACCGAGCCATGTGTCCTTGCCCTTCTTAATGCCACCCGTCGATTCCAGTAATTTTTCGACTTCCCTGACCTTTAGCCAGAACCTCACCGCAACCGAAGGCTCAGCTTTGAAGCCCTTGTTCATTGGCTCTAACTCGAAGAACTCGACGACAGCTCGGGCTTTCTGCGGCAAGGTCGCTTTGGCGTCTCGATCAGCCTCGGCGATAACGTGGGGATACAGGAATGAGAGGACCGCCTCGTTGATTTCGAATTCGATCTTATAGTTCGGCTTGGTTTTGAAGCCTGAATTCGCGAGGAATGATCGATAGATGGCGACCTTCCTCTTCCAACGGCCATATGAGCCGTAGTCGGATTGGTCGGGGCGCGTGAAGTCGCATGCAACGAAAGACTTCAAGTCCTCCGATAGGTTCGAGCCGTCAGCGGTAACGCCTTCAGCGATGAACTGGTGCCCAACTTCAAGGTTCTCGAAGAAGTTCACGCGAACATCCCGAAAGCCGCTTTTCGCCCCAATTCGATATCGAACGGTGTTGTCCGCAAAGACATCGGCGATCGAACTGCCCCCGTCCTGGTTGTTCGCGTTCGAATATTCACCATTGATATCGAGGATGATCTGCCCGATCGGCGTGTCGGACTCAAAGGCCGACAATGCAACTGCCGACACCATCGTCTTTGTGGTGTTGGATTTCCCGGTTCGTGTCATCCCGAACACAGCGGTGCGGCGCGCAAGGAAGTCACCAGGGAAAATCTTGACCGGAACCTGCGATTGCCCAGGACGGAGAGCGAGCTGGTTCGAGGAAGTGAATCGGACGGTGCCTATCTCGAAAGGCGACGGCGCACGCTTCATACCGATCGCGATAGCATCCTTGTCGGCCTTCGCCTTGCGAATTGGGTCCACGAAGTTGACGATTGTCGAAAGTGCTGCTGATCCAGGCTTCCGGACGACCATGTGACGTGCAGCAAAAAAGTCCTCCGCATCAGCGCCAAAGGTAAGCGCCGAGGACCCGTTGGTGAAAAATGTACCAAGCACTTTGCACTCTATGCCCGACCACTGGAGCATCGAGAACGAGATGGGTTCCTCCATGCGGAAAGCAGGGTCGCGGGTATCCGGTTTGTCCTGGAAGTGTTCCATGACTGCTCGAACCATATCTCGATCGGTCGCAAGCTCGGCACGGCCCACCACCCTCAAAAGCAAGATACGTTTGTCAATCGGGTTAGCTTTGACCATCTCACTTGGATCAGCGCTGCACGCAAGCAGGTAGCTGTTCATTGGGATGCCGCCAGCGTCCTCGCGCCATTTGTCGTTGGTCATGACCGTGACGGCGTCATAAGAGGTGTGGATCGTGTAGCCCACCAAGGACGCACCGGACTGTTCATCGAGCAACGCGCTAAGCGGGTTTGTTCCGGCGGAAAGCGTGCTTACAAGGTCCTGTATCATCCGTTTTTATCCTATCGCGTAGTTTCGGGCCAACACCTCGATGTTAGCCGACGCATTCTGCCGGCGGCGCGGAATTGGAATGATATCAGCGCCGTTTTGAAGCTCTCCACGATCTCTCAAGTCAGCAATGATGTTCGAAACCATGGTTTCCTTTGCTACAAGACGTTCGTTTTCATCAATTCTTGCTGAGTACTGGAGGTTCACCAGTGCGTATCCATGGTGTTCACCGTAAAGGCGGCGGGCATCAGGGTGATCGTCGTAAGACAGAAGCCATCGACCTGGTATTTTCCCGATCTCATTTGCCAAAGCCTCATGTTCTTCACGTCTGAAGTGGTAGCGGTACAACTTGTCGGCCTTAGCAAAGAACGGGGGGTCGAGATACCAAAACAGGCTTTCTGGGCGATCACGGACGATAGACGTCCTGCGCACGTCGCGTATTGTCTTTGTATAGCTTTCGTTCCGAACGAACCTGACGCGATGGCGTAGACGTGACAACTCGAGAATGCGCTCTGCAAGCTTTGTACGGTTGAAGCGGCAATCAACTTTATAAGCACTGGACTGCGACATACCTCCAATTGGGCCAGCGTTCTGATGAAGTGCCCCAGAGAAACTTGTCCTGTTCAAGAATAGGCATTTGAAGGCCGCGGCTAGCCCATAATTTGCGGGCGAGTGTTTTAGGCGTTGCCATTCCTCAAGAGTAACGTTGGCGTCGTAAACCATGTCGGCGAGCGTTTCGGCCTCTGGCGAAAACACGGTTGCCCAGAAAGATGCGACCAAAGGATCAGCGTCTACCAAGGCGATCATGTCGACATAGTCTGCCTCGAGAAGAGAGATCGAGACTGAAGCCCCGCCAGCAAACGGCTCCACAAATAGCGCGGGTCGAACTCGGGTTTTCGAGATCAGGTCAGCAATCAAAGGGGCTAGCTTTCGCTTTCCACCCGGATAACGAAGAGGAGAGATGTCTGAACGCGTACACCATTTTACCACGTCGATTGGGTCTACATCGTTATTGGAACCTACTTCACTTCTCATATACTCAACCCCAACGCGATTCGTGACGCTCAATCAACGTATGTCGCTGACAAGTTTTTCACAACATGATCCTCGCCTGTGTCCCATGTAGACATCTCAGGTTACATAAAAGAGCATCATCGGTAAGTCTTACACGCATGCCGCTATGGACTTTCTCACCAACAAGAATTTTTCACATGCGATGAGCGTTTGACGCGAATCATTCACCGGATCATGTCCCGCCGGTGTTTCGTTAAGTTTTACCGGCCATAGTTGCCTCGTGGAATGCTCCAGGCGACACCATTCGGTTTCGCCTGGAGCAACTGAGACGCGGTTTACTCGCAAAGCTGGCGCGTCTCGCAGAGTGGGGGCGGCTTTCGGTATCAAGCCGCCCTCAGGTCATCCTGGCTTAACGATGAAATCCATACGTCTTTGCCCACGTCGTAGATTCCGGGAAGCCGGAAGTATCGATCAATCAAAACGAACTTCTGAGAAGACACTACAGCCAGAGGCAATTCGTGGACGATCGCAGTTGCAGCAATGGCGATATGATAACCAAAGCTCGGATTTGCCGCCTTCGGGTTTGGCAACCACAGAGTTTTGAGTGGGCGGCACTCGAGCATTGAGGCGAAGACCTTTGCCTTCTCCAGGGCTAGGCCTTCAACCAACCTCCATGAGCCGACGATGTTCGAATACCATGCGCGTAGTTCGGCGGCACGCTTCGGATTGTAAATCGAAAGGCGGTGAATCCCACGCTGAATGTCGATGAGTGTCTCAGGTGCCAACACGCAATCGTGCTCGGCAATCACACGGGAAATGTCGAACGAGGGTCTCGGCTTGCTGGTTTCACTAAGCGCGCAAGACGATACTAAATACTTCAATTTCGGTTCTCCTTCAGATCGAGGTCTTCATTAACCTCGCAGAGAACAATGCCCTGAAATCACCGGCGAAACGTTACTATCCATGATGAGCCAGGCACAAAATGGGTGCCCCTAACGATTAGCTATGTTTTCCTAACGTGAATGATGCCCAATTCAAATTCAGCGAAGTGACCCGATCAGCCCGCAGACGGACAAACCAAGCCAGCAAAATCACCAGACATATTCTTGGCATATCTGGCGCTACACAAATAGTGGCGACCCCTGCAGGACTCGAACCTGCGACCTACTGCTTAGAAGGCAGTTGCTCTATCCAGTTGAGCTAAGGGGCCACGATGATCGTCACCTAAACTCAGTGTGTCCAGGGCTGCTGACGATTGAAGCGGAAATTGTCGGAGTAGGATACGATCTGACGCGAGCTTTCTTTCGGCGGAATGACCCGGTACTCTATTCCTTCACGGGTCGCATAAGCCTCGGCCTGCTCTTGCGTTTCAAACGTTAGGCGAACCTGCTGCTTCATATCAGAAGAAGATGTATAGCCCAGGATCGGATCAATCCGGCGAGGCTCTTCCTGATCGAACTCAAGAACCCAAAGATGAGTCTTCGCCTTGCCAGATTGCATAGCAGTTTTTGCAGGACGATAGATCTTAGCGGTCATCTTTTGCTCACGCTCCGGTACACATATTGCAAATAGCAACATGCTGAAATCTAATTCCAGCTGCGGGCTTCGTCCACCACCGGAAAGCGTCACGCCTCACAATATGTTGGAGGAAGCTTAACCGCCGCTTTTTAACGGTGGTCGGAGTGGAGAGATTCGAACTCCCGACCCTCTGGTCCCAAACCAGATGCGCTACCAGACTGCGCTACACTCCGTTCCAACGATGTGTGCGAGATACACGCTTCGATGCCAGCCCGCAACACCTAAATTCATCACCCAACAGGGAATTTTTCATTCCAAAGCAAGAAGGGCGGGTTTCCCCGAATTTGCCATATGCTCAGAAGCACACTGGGCCGAAATTTCCACCGTTGCGGACCAATCCTTCAGTCCAGATTACCGATCCATCTGCTGAAGACACGATCGCCTTGCTTGATGCCGTATTTATCGACAAGGCCAGCATTTAATTCGAGCGTGAAGCGCACAGCTCCACCGGAGGAAATCACGGTTTCATCGTGGGGTTTTGCACCCTCGTGAATGTGTTCAATCCTGCCCTCTTGATCAATAAACAGCATATCGAGGGGGATGTAGGTGTTTTTCATCCACATGTTGACGACGCGCGGCTGCTCGAAATCAAAGAGCATTCCGGCTGTGTCCGGCATGGATTGCCGGAACATGAGCCCCTGCTCTCGCTGCCGTGCATCGATCGCCAATTCCACATGGAAATGATGTTCTCCTTGAGCTGTCCGGATAATCAATGGTTCGGTATCGAACCGAAGCTGAGCCAGTGCAGCCAATGGGATAAACAGAAAGAGCGCCAATATGGCGCTCAGGTATCCAAGTTTGAAGTTTGCCATGTGCATCAGTGAGCCCGAGGCACGATCGAAGGGCCATCTGGATGAATTTCTGCAGCCATAAGCCCCTTGTCTCCATCCCCGAACCGCACAAGAACCACCTGACCTGGCCGCAGTTCCGTCAAGCCATAACGACGCAGTGTTTCCATGTGAATAAAGATGTCTTCGGTGCCTTCACCGCGCGTCAAAAAGCCGAATCCCTTTGTGCGATTGAACCACTTGACGATAGCACGCTCCAGCCCGCTCGTTGGTGTGACCTGAACATGTGTCCGCATGGGCGGCATTTGCGATGGATGAACCGCTGTGGATTGATCCATTGAAAGGATGCGAAAGGCTTGGTAGCCCCGATCCTTCATCTGAACCAGGGCAACTATGCGCGTCCCTTCAAGAATGGTCTGGTATCCATCGCGACGCAGGCAGGTGACATGCAGAAGAACATCTTGCATCCCGTTATCCGGGATAATGAAGCCGAACCCCTTGGCGACATCGAACCACTTAACCACACCCGTTATCTCGATCAGCTCAACTGGTTCCCCACCGAGATCTTCGAAACTGGCAACGCCTTTCGATGAGATTCTATCAGCCATTCTGTTAGCCCCTGGGTTACGCGTCACGATGGCACGGTTAACTGATTCTTAGAAGATATGTTAACATTGCGCCAATCGTCCAGCGCAAGCCCTTCACCCCTCTTTTTCCAAAGCTTTGTAGCCTTTCCGCCTTGTCCGAGGCTGTTCATCGTATCATATCAAAGGGCCTGCATATTAACCCATGCACAATTCGAACAGAGGTTTTTGCCACCCATGCGCTACCTGCACACCATGGTTCGCATCAAGGATCTTGATGCATCGCTTGATTTTTACACACGCGTTTTCGGACTTCAGGAAGTGCGCCGCATCGAGAACGAGAAAGGGCGCTTCACCCTCATCTTTCTAGCGGCACAAGAAGATGTCGCAAGCGGAACGGAACGTCAGGCCCCGCTGCTTGAGCTCACCTACAACTGGGATACAGAGGATTATGCTGGCGGGCGCAATTTTGGTCACCTCGCTTATGAAGTCGATAACATCTACGATTTCTGCCAGCGCCTTCGAGATATGGGCGTTACCATCAACCGTCCACCCCGGGATGGCAACATGGCCTTCATCAAGTCGCCGGACGGGATCTCGATAGAGCTGCTTCAGAAAGGTCCAGCTCTCGAGCCTGCAGAGCCCTGGCTTTCCATGCCAAACACCGGCAGCTGGTAAGCCGGTGGAGAGTGCCGCTTCTTTCGCCACTCTTTCATCCAAGTCCCAAGCTTCACACAGGCTTGAAAGAGCAGCATGGGGACGTTCGCTTTAACGAGAGAGTTCGTCCTCATGCCGCATCCAATAGGGAACCTCCCTTCCTGCCTGATCAAAGTAGCGATGGCACTTATCGCTGGCTCCAGCCTCAGCGGATGCAGTGTCGACCTGTTGTCCAAAGTGGGATTGGAAAAGAAGCAGACCCCCGTCGAACTTACCCAAACCGTAACACCTCAAGACCCGGATCAATCCGCGCCCGGCCGGCAATCCGGGCGGAACGCAATCTATGTGGATCCTATGGTTGCCAAGGCAGGCTCTCAGAAGCGCGCCGAGGCAGGCCAGATGGCAGCAAACCACAAGCCGGACACCCAAACGCAAAAGGCATCGCCTGCATTGGCGCACACCAGCGCAAGTGCGACGCCTGCAAACGATCTCGGCCAGGTGGTCACGCAACCCACCGCTGTCACGGCCAGCGCCAACAGCATTTACTCGCTGGCCAATGCGCAAGTGGCGGCAGCAGAGGGAATTGCTGCATACGCACCGGTGAGGAACATAAACCCCATGTCAGGCAGCGTTTTCAGCGCACGGCTACCCGCGGAGCCAACAGCAGAGGCACCCTCACAAACACAGCCTGCCGCAGGCGGGAACGGGGACGGCCTTTGGTGAAAAACGCACAGATCAACTTTAACTACCAATCGACAACTCATTGTATTTACGAAAACTTCCTCCGAAATCCACAGTCCCGCAAAGGATGCAATTTTTTCCGCTGAACGTTGAAAAAGGCTCTTGCCTATCCGCGAGTCGCCCCATATAAGGGCGCCACAGCACGCGCCCTTCGTCTATCGGTTAGGACGCCAGATTTTCATTCTGGAAAGAGGGGTTCGATTCCCCTAGGGCGTGCCATTTCCCGCTATGTTTATTCGAGAATAATGTTCACGCAACACGTCAGGCTCTCCGGCTTGATGATTGATTATGCTTGTCTATTTTCAAAACAGGCAAAAAGAAAAAACTTGGTCTCAATCCGATTTTTTCGCTTGCTTATCCAAAATTGCCGGTTATAACGGCGCCCACAGCACGCGCCCTTCGTCTATCGGTTAGGACGCCAGATTTTCATTCTGGAAAGAGGGGTTCGATTCCCCTAGGGCGTGCCATCTTTTCCTTAATTTTCTTCCCGGCTTGCTAGGCATTCTCCTATGTATGCGCTGTTGCGTGCATATTTTCGATGCCGCCCTAACCTGTGGAAAACTAAGCAAATTTCCTCTCATTTTTTCATTTTGACACTTGCATGACAGCCATCTCGCCCATATAAGGGCGCCACAGCACGCGCCCTTCGTCTATCGGTTAGGACGCCAGATTTTCATTCTGGAAAGAGGGGTTCGATTCCCCTAGGGCGTGCCATTTATCCCATTCGTCACATTGATTACGGTAGCGTCTGCTCTGCTGCGTTCACGCGAGTACGCGGCCCCCTTGGGTGCCTTCAGAATGGTCGCTTAAATGCATTCTGTGATGGTTCAGGCTGCTTTTGCTGCATCCAGTATACGCAACTGAACGCGGCGGCTTCCCTGCCAATGATCCGCTGAAAGACAGCCCGCCACATGAAGCTGGCTGCCGCGCGACGATAAAAGCAGCTGCCCAAGAGGTGTATCGCCAGCACGGAAGGCAATGCCTTCCAGTCGAGAGCCGTCCAGCGCCTGAAGAACGACCTTCACATGCGCGACACCAATCAATCTTGCATCGACAACTCGGTGGGCTGGCACTGCGAAAACGGGCTGGCTGTGGCCGGAACCGTAAGGTCCGGCCTGTTCCAACTGATCGATCAAGGCAAGCGTTGCACCGGACGCGGCCAGTGCACCATCTATCTTCAGAACATGATTGGCAACCAGTTCCGGAACGACGGCCTGTGCAGCCGCCTCAAAATGCGCTCGAACGAGACCGAGTTTCTTACGCTGCACAGTCAAACCGGCAGCCATGGCATGGCCACCGCCCTTTACCAGCAATCCATCCTCTACGGCGCTGCGCACCATTTTGCCCATATCGAAACCAGGTATGGAACGCCCTGAACCTGTTCCCTTTCCTGATCCGTTAAATGCGATGGCAAATGCCGGACGCTTAAACTTTTCCTTCAATCTAGCGGCAAGAAGCCCCACGATACCGGGATGCCAATTATCCCGTGCTGTAACGATAACCGATGCGTTTTGGCCATCACCATATTCGGCAATGACTTCCGCCTCGGCTTCCGCCAGCATTTGTGCCTCCATGGCCTGTCGCTCACGGTTTAGATCGTCCAGCTGCCCGGCAATTTCTTCAGCCTCAATTGAGTCGTCCAAGGTAAGCAGGCGGCTACCAAGCGCCGCATCGCCGATGCGACCGCCGGCATTGATGCGTGGTCCGATCAAAAAGCCGAAATGGTAGGGCGTGACAGGGCCACCAAGCCCCGTGCGCCGGAACAAGGCCGCAAGGCCAGCATTGCCCATATGCCTCGCCGCCATCAGTCCCTTCACGACATATGCCCGATTAAGACCTTTCAACGGAACGACATCGCAAACAGTCGCCAGGGCGACGAGATCCAGCCAGGACAACAGATCGAGCGCGTTTGCCCTTGGGTGGTTGCGCTCTCGCAGGATACGAGCCGTCGCCACAAGCACCAGAAACACAACACCTGCCGCGCAGAGATGCCCTTGGCCGGAAAGATCATCATTTCTGTTGGGATTGACCAGAGCAAGACATGGCGGAAGCTGCGGCCCCATCTGATGGTGGTCGATCACCACCACATCGCAGTTCTCTTCAGCGGCCGCGGCAAGCGCCTCGTGGCTGGTTGACCCGCAATCGACCGTCACGATTAGTTTAGCACCATTGGCGATGAGCTGGCGCATCGCCGCGGGGTTTGGGCCATAGCCCTCGAAGATTCTGTCCGGGATATAAATGTGATCCGGCACGTCGAAATATTTCAGGAAACGGGAAAGCAGTGCTGATGAGGCCGCGCCATCGACATCATAATCGCCGAAGATGGCAACACGTTCGCGGCGCTGCACGGCATCGGCAAGGCGGGATGCTGCCTTTTCGCAATCCACAAGCGTTTTGGGATCTGGCATCAACCGCCTTATCGTAGGGTCCAGGAATGCGGGCGCGTCATCGACTGCCACACCTCTTCCCGCCAGCACTCTGGCGATCAAATCTGGAATGCCGTGCAGTTGCGCTATGGCAAGCGCGCGATTCTGCCCTGCCTGATCCAGCCGGGAAACCCAGCGGTTGCCGCTGACAGACTGCTCAATACCCAGAAAGGCGCGCTGAATAGGATCGACGGGTTCACTCATGAAACCAAGGATGTAAGCGAAGCGGGAAACTTGCACAACAGACTTAGGCAAAGCCCCGCGCAATTACACAGTCACAGCCCTAGAACATGCGCTGATAGGGCCGCCGCAGAAACGCGTGTGCTTGCGCTGCAGACTCGACATGCAGTGAAATGAAAAACAGACACGTGAGAAAAGAGGCGGGCAGATGGCGGCACGCTCTAGGGCGTGTGGACATTCATTTTGAGTTGATGAGTGCGGCACATAGATTGATTATAGCGGCATAGG
>NZ_JBHUEQ010000008.1:0-50038 GCF_042680945.1 Affinirhizobium helianthi
ACAAAATCACGAATGTCGGATTGAATCACGATTTGCCAAAAATGAGGAGGTTTTTAGAGGCGTCCAATCGGGTCTTTGAGTACATGCTGGACTCGACTTGCCATATCGATGTCCGTGCTTAGCCCGAACCGCGGGAATGCAACGTCGTAAACTCGCTCAAGGCGTATAAGCACATCTTCCGTAATGGGCCTCTGGTTTTGCTCCATCAATGCGATGTAAGAGGGCGAGAGACTGAGTTCATTTGCCATCTGCGCTTGGGTCAGCCCTCTTTCTTGACGAAGATTTCTTAAACGTGACCCTAAGAACATTTGTGGTTTTCCCATTTATCAACCACCATTGCTTTTCCACTCGCCCACGGCATTCGCAGGCAGATCCTTGCTCAGCGTTACTATCGATGGCTATGATGAGATGACGTGCCGGGCTTTCTCGGGCGCAGCGCCCGAGTTCCTGTATGAAGGCTGTTACCGATCAACAAGAGAGGCCCCTTAAAGACGGCTCAACACGTGCTCCATGACTTCGAAGAGATGGTCGGCATTTGCCCGAGAGAATGGCATTGGCGGCCTGATCTTGAAAAGATTTTCTTTCCTGCCAATTAGCCCCATGACCACGCCGTTTTCACGCATTAGGTTTGTGGCTCGCTTCGCGAGCTTGGCATCCGCAACTAGGCGTTCTCCGGGGCGAATAAACTCCGCGCCGAAGAACAGGCCAGCGCCTCGAATATCACCAATAAAACCGAATTTGTGTGCCAGGATACGAAACTTGGCCTTCGAATATTCTCCGACTTTCCTGGCGTTTTCGACTAATCCTTCACGCTCGATAACATCGAGCACCGCTAGGCCAGCTGCACATGACACGGGATTACCGCCGAATGTGTTGAAATACAGATTCTTCGTGCGGAAGGCATGCATGATCTCTGCGGTTGTGACCACTCCTCCAATTGGATGGCCATTTCCCATAGGTTTTCCCATCGTCGCTATGTCGGGGACAAATCCCGAATACTCATGGCCCCACATTCCAGCGCCGGTTCGCCCGAACCCCGACTGGACCTCATCCGCAATGACAACTCCGCCGGCGGCCCGTATTCTTGCTGCAATGGATTGTAGGAAACCGGGGGGAAGATCTGGGAATCCTTCGTTGGCGAAGATTGGGCACAGCAAGATGCCAGCCACGCCATGTCCCGCGTCCTGCAGGGATGAAATCGCTGCATCGAGATGCTGCAGGACGCGAGCTGCCATGTCCTCCTTGGTGGCCTCCCCAGGCTCTAAATGATAGCTATCTGGAGCAGGAATGGTCCGCAAATAGGTGCTGAAGCCGTCTTCACGGGGCAGCAGCGTTGCGAGCTCCATCACTGCCGTCGTGTTGCCATGATACGTAAAGTCGGTGACGATGATGCCGCGATTACCGGTAGCGGTTCGCGCCATTCTTAATGCAACGTCGTTGGCTTCGCTGCCCGTGCATGTGAACAACGCAGTCGAAAGGGAGCGGTGGAATGTGGCTGTCAAGCGCTCCGCATAATCGAGAATAGTGTCGTGAAGATAGCGAGTGTGTGTATTGAGCGTCGATGCCTGGCGCGATATCGCTTCGACGACATGCGGATGACAATGCCCCACATGAGGTACGTTGTTATAGGCATCAAGATATCTTCGGCCATTTGCGTCGTATAGCCAGACGCCTTCTCCGCGAACGAAATGAACCGGTTCTTCGTAGAAAGTAGGATTATTTGGCCCCAGCAGGCGTTCTCTTCTAGCCATCATCAATTGTGTCCTCGACGATGTCATGTTGTGGAAAGCATTCATTTTCTGACCTCATCAGACACAGTAGTGTTATGAAAAGATGACTTGAATGTCGGTGAATTCCTTCAAGCCCTCCATCCCGAATTCGACCCCGTAACCTGAGGTTTTGGTGCCGCCGAAGGGTGCATTCGGTTGAATGGCGCCATGCTTGTTAATCCAAACAGAGCCACACTCCATTTTGGAAGCGACTTCAGCAGCCCGCCTCAGATCTCGTGACCAAACCGATCCGCCCAGACCATTTGGGTTGTCATTTGCAAGAGTGATAGCTTCGTCCAGATCGCGATATCTGATGATCGGCAGAACCGGGCCAAATTGCTCCTCATCTACGAGGCGGGAACCGTTGGTCAGGTCTGCAATCAGAGTGACAGGGTAGAAGAAACCCGGGCCTTTTCTCTTGATTTCGCCACCGACCAACACCCTTCCGCCTTCAAGTTTGGCCTGTTCGACCAAGTCGACAACTTTGTCGAATTGTCGCTTGTTCTGGATTGGACCGAGCAGACTGTCCTCTAGGAGGCCATCCCCAACAGGAATGCGTTTTGTGAACTCCGCCAATTTGACGCAAACCTCTTCGTGAACACTTTCATGCACATAGAGCCTCTTGAGAGCTGCGCAGGTTTGCCCACCATTCAAAAACGCACCCCAGAACAGGTTTTCGACGATCTGTTCGGGTTTTACGTCCGGTAGAACAATGCCAGCGTCATTGCCGCCCATTTCGAGCGTCAGCCGCTTCATCGTTTCAGCTGCCGTTTTCATGATCTTCTGGCCGGTGGCGCAGGAACCCGTGAAGACGATCTTTCTGATCAATGGGTGAGAAGACATAGCCGCACCAAGATGGTCCTCGCCGGCAATGCAATTCACCACGCCCGGCGGGAGCACCTCGTTGATCAACTCGACCAGTCTGATCGTTGATAGAGGTGTGAACGGTGAGGGTTTGATGATTACAGTGTTGCCCGTGCGTATGGCTGGCAGAATATGCCACACGGCGATCAGCACAGGATAGTTCCAAGGGGTGATAGATCCTACTACGCCCAGTGGTTTTCGCAGAAGTTCAACTCTACCGTCGCTGTTGTCCTGCAAGACTTCTATCGGCGTATCCAAATTGGCAGTATGGCGTGCCCAGGCAACTGCACCGCCGACCTCCCAGCGAGAACCGTTTCCGTTCAGCGGTTTGCCTTGCTCGCGCGTGATAAGTTGCGCAAGCTCCTCCGCATGATCTTCGATCTTTTGCGCAACAGCCATACAGGCTTCGGCACGCTGTACAGAACTGAGTTCACTCCACTTTTCATATGCTTCATCAGCCACGAAGACGGCCTGCTCGAGATGCTCCAGCGTTGCCTTGGGAGCCATCCCCACAACACCTGCAGAGGCAGGATTCCTAACTTCCATGTGCGTATACGTCGGTACGGTCTTCCCGCCGATGATCAAGGAATAGGTCTTCAATGTGCTCTTCCTTCACAAAATACGTAACGCACCGGCTACGTTGCTGTTACTGCTATTCGGGAACGTCCTCTCCAGCGATCGCACCGACTATCCTTTTCAGTGCTACGATGAGGGACTCTTTCCTGTGTGGGGTCTCGCTAACGATCCTTCCGGCCTCCCGCATGGAACCAACGATGAGTTCTGCTATCGAGGTGCGGTGCTCCCCATCTGCCGTTTCCGATAGAACCTCTGCCAAATCGGTCGCGATCAACGTCACAAACTGTTTCGACGCCATACCCACAACAGGAGTAAGGACAGGCCGTAGCTCTGGACTCAAAACGCTGTAGAATCGGCCATAGGTTGGAACCGCGGACAGTTTCAGGAGGGCGTCGGCCATTGCGACAATTCGTTGTGCAGGGTTAGGGGTCTTCGCTCGGACCTCTTTGGTTGCTTTCAGCAGTCGCTCCGTGATGTCCGCGTAAAGCTCCCTATAAATGTCGTTCAACCCATCCGGGAAATACACGTATACGGTGCCTTTAGAGATCCCGGCGAGCTCGGCTATCTTGTCGACCGAAGTTCCAGGAAACCCGTCCTCGTTGAACACGTCAAGCGTGGCATTCAAGATCTCCTGCCGCGTTCGAAGTTTGTTCCGCTCCCGCAACGATAGTCGTTCCGCAGCTTTCGCCATAATCGCATCCTTTCCGAATTTGAACTGAATCGTACAGATCGTTCAATAATCCTACGTTCATACAAAAATCCGTCCTAACGATGCAAATGTGAAAGGACAACCAAGGCCTGAACCGAAGTCTCGCTATCAGACTATGACTAAATCCAGTGATTTGCTGAAAGCTGGAGTTGCGATACGAGTAAGTATCCGATTCCATATGTCTCGCATGTATCCGGTGTAATCGTAGTCGTCGTTCATATCGGCAGCCGCCAGAGCGATAGCGAACAGAGAAAACTGGTGATGATCTGCGGCAACCGAGAACAACTCGGTTCTTGCTCTGAGTTTCGGATCGAACCGCCCGAAGTAGCTCGTGGTCAGTCTATCGACCTGATCTGGATCAAGTCCTTCAAAAGTTGCGATCAGGCCCAAGTCGTAGCAGCGGTCGCTGTTGCCCGACAAATCGTAGTCGATGAAACGGATTGAGCCATCCGACTGTCTCAACATATTAGCGCTGTAGAGATCGTTATGACTGGGCACGAATTCGCGCGATCTGAGATCAAGTGCATGTTCTATGCGATTGATCGTCTTGCGCACATCCGCATAGTCATCCGGCAGTGATGCGCCTTTGCGTTCAGCAGATGCCAGAATGATGCGGGCCTCAGCAAATGGGTTGAAATCTCGCTTGAAGCACATTCCGCTCTCATGGAGACTGCGCGCGCGTTTCGCTATCAGGTCAAGGATCTCGGGATCTTTTGCGTCTACGGAGGTGCCGGGCAAGAACTCAAGCATGATGCCCAAGGGATCGTCGATAATGGCGATCACCGGCGCGCCGATACCGAACTTGCCGGCCTCGACCGTGTTGAGCAACGGCACCGCGCTGGGGGGCAGAACCCCAAGACTCTGCCAATCACAATTCCAAAGCTTGAGCACTGCCTGCTGGCCGCTACTGCTCGTTACATGGAAATTCTTGTGAGCGCCGCCGCCTGATATCCACCGCCATGTCGCCTTGCCATCATCCCAGCCCGGGACTTTGGAAAGCGCTTTAATGACGCGCTCAGAGAATTCCTCGATTTCTTGCACATTGCTGTTCGTAGACATTGATATTCGTTCCCACTGTTTTTTTCCTTAATTTTATTGACGACTGCGCCGCGGCTCCTCCTCACCGGCGTCGTTCGAAATCTTAGAGCAAAAGCCCAACGGTCTCTCGAAGTTTATTATCGGGCGTTTACACGGTTTAAAATTCATGTCATAAACCGCACCCATAGTCAATAAACGAACTGCGAGTTCAAAAAGACGCGTAGTTCAAAGAGGGGAAGCTATCGGTGACGTTAGATTGGCCGCATCCGCGCGCCATGCCGATGCTTGTCATCCCTGCTTCAGAAAGGGAAATTTATGGCAAACGAGATTCCTGCACAGGCGCAAGTGGTCATTATCGGGGGGGGCGTGCATGGCTGTTCCGTAGCATATCACCTTGCCAAAGAGGGTTGGACCGATGTGGTTCTGCTTGAACGCAAGCAGCTGACGAGCGGCACGACATGGCATGCGGCCGGCCTCGTTGGTCGCCTTCGTGGCGATACGCTGTCCACGGAATTTGCCTCCTACGGCACGGAAATCATCGAGGAGTTGGAGCGGGAAACCGGTCAAACCACAGGGTTTCGCCAGACCGGTTCCGTGACTGTCGCCCGTCATCCGGACCGTATGCGCCAGCTGCGCCGTCAGGTCGACTACGCCAGACTTTTCAATATCGAGGCCTACGAAATCGGCTTCGACGAAATTCAGGAGCGCTACCCGCTGGTCAGCCTAGACGGCATCGTCGGCGGCACGTGGATTCCGAGCAACGGGTCGATCAACCCCGTGGACCTGACCAATGCGCTTGCCAAGGGCGCTCGCGGGCGCGGCGTGAAGATCTTCGAAAATACAAAGGTCGAAGAGATCATCATTGAGGGCGGCCAGGTGAAGGGCGTTCGCACCGACAAGAGAGAGATCCGTTGCGAGTTCGTCGTCAACACGTCGGGCATGTGGGCCCGCGAACTTGGCCGGCGCAACAATGTAGAAATTCCGCTGCATGCATGTGCGCATTATTATCTCGTCACAGAGGCGATCCCCGATCTGCCGAAGAACCTCCCGGTTCTGCGCTCCTACGATGACGCGACCTATTTCAAGGAAGATGCTGGCAAGTTGCTCGTTGGCTTCGGCCACCGCATCGTCGTGCCTTACGGCGAAAACGGCATTCCGGAAGATTTCAGCTTCGATTCTCTCCCCTTCGTTGAAGAACACGTCATGGACGTGATGGAGGAAGCTCTGGAGCGCGTTCCGGTGCTGCAAACGGTCGGTATCCGCACCTTCTTTAACGGTCCGGAAAGCTTCACGCATGACGGTCGCGCCACCATCGGCGAAGCGCCGCATATCAAGGGCTACTTCATCCTAGCTGGCGTAAATTCCACGGGGATTCAATGTGGCGCCGGCGCAGGCCGCGCGCTCGCCGAATGGATCATCAACGGTCGTCCCATGCGCGATCTGAGCGCTGTCGATCCGGCCCGAATGGAGCCTTTCCAGTCCGGGGATCTATACCTGCAGCAACGCGCGCCGGAAACTCTAGCGCTTTCCTACGCCCTGCATTATCCCGGCCAGCAGCGACATACCGCCAGAAACATCCGCAGGACCCCGCTGCATCACGCGCTCAAGGCGCAGGGCGCCTATTTCGGCGAGGCACTCGGCTGGGAACGTCCGGCATGGTACGGCCCGGCTGGTTCCGAGCCGACTCCTGACTACTCGTTCGGAAAGACGAAGAACCTCGAATATTCGCTCGCCGAGCAGAAGGCCGCGCGCGAGGCTGTCGCTATCATCGACTATTCGCCTATGGGCAAGACTGAGGTTGAAGGCACGGATGCCGAAGCATTCCTTCAACGCCTCTGCACGAACAACATGGCCATTGCGCCGGGCAGGCTCGTCTACACCCTCATGCTGAACGAGCAGGGCGGAGTGGAAAGCGACATGACCGTTGCGCGCATGTCGCCCGAGCGCTTCATCGTCACCAGCTCGACCGGCCGTCGCCGCCGCGACCTCAACCGGATGCAGAGCCATATCCGTCCCGGCGAGGATGTACGGGTGCGGGACGTGACCACTGCGTCGGCCGCGCTGTCGATCATGGGTCCGAAGTCCCGCGCGCTGCTCTCGGAACTGTCGGGTGCGGATCTATCAAACGAGGCCTTCCCCTTCAACTCCGGCATGATGATCCGCATCGGTTATGCGGAAATGTGGATCCAGCGCCTCTCGTACAGCGGCGAGCTCGGCTACGAAATCTACATGTCGCCGGATGTCGCCGAGCATGTGTTCGAGACGATCATGACGCTCCAGTCGAAGTACGGCATCAAGCTGCTGGGCACCGATGCTCTGAACGCTCTTCGCATAGACAAGGGCTACCTCCATTGGGGTACGGATATGGCTTACACGGAATCGCCCCATCAGCTCGGAGTAGATTTCCTCTGCAAGACGAAGAAGGAAATCCCCTTCATCGGCCGTGACGCCTACATTGCGCGCAAGTCTGAAGCGAAGGGCCCGTACCTCTACTCGATCATGCTTAACGATCCTGAACCGCTGTTGTTCGGGCGGGAGCCGGTGTTGCATAACGGCAAAGTAGTCGGCCAGATCACCAGCGCCTCCTTCAGCTACTCTTTTGGCAAAGCGACTGCTCTCGGCCTGCTCAATTTCCAAAACGGGCCAATCGACAACGCGTATGTCAACGCAACCGACTTCCAGGTTCTTGTCGAGGGTAAGGCAGTCAGCGCGACCGTGAGCAAGCGCGGCTTCTACGACCCGGAGAACAAGAAGGTGCTGTCGTAAAACTCAAGAGGGTCACGGCGCTCGCCGCTGCGCCGTACCCCCCCGCGATCCGATATGTTGGAAGGATGCTCCCTTGAAAATTCTTGTGCCTGTAAAGCGCGTTGTCGATTACAACGTCAAGATCCGCGTCCATGCCGATGGGTCTGGCGTCGATCTTGCCAACGTGAAGATGTCGATGAACCCCTTCGACGAAATCTCAGTTGAAGAGGCCGTCCGCCTTAAGGAGGCTGGTAGCGTCGAAGAGATCATCGTCGTGTCGGTCGGACCGTCAAAGTCCGAAGAAACACTTCGTACGGCTCTCGCGATGGGTGCTGATCGTGCCATCCTGGTTGAAACAGACGAAGTCGTCGAACCGCTTGCCGTCGCGAAAATTCTGAAGGCTGTCGCTGAGGCGGAGACACCTGGCCTGGTAATTGTCGGGAAACAGGCGATCGATGACGACAGCAACCAAACGGGCCAGATGCTGGCAGCTCTGCTGGGATCCGCTCAAGCTACATTTGCGTCGAAGATCGAACTTAAGGGAGATCTGGCGCGGGTCACGCGTGAGGTGGACGGAGGCTCGCAGACGATTGAGGTCAAGCTTCCTGCTGTCGTTACCACCGACCTTCGTTTGAACGAGCCTCGTTACGCCTCTCTGCCGAATATCATGAAGGCGAAGAAGAAGCCGCTTGAGAAGAAAACTCCTGCCGATCTCGGCGTGAGTGTCGCGCCACGACTGAAAGTACTGAAAACCGAAGAGCCCGGTGGACGCAAGTCGGGCATTAAAGTCAAAAGCGTTGCAGAGCTCGTAGAGAAACTCAAGACCGAAGCCGGTGTGCTGTAAGCAAGTTTGAGGAGACAAAAAATGGCCATTCTTCTTCTGGCAGATCACGACAATGCTTCAGTTTCAGAGCAAACTGCAAAGGCTTTGACCGCTGCGCTTCAAATGGGCTCCGTCGTTCATGTGCTTGTTGCAGGCACTGATGCTCGCCAAGCGGCTGAACAGGCTGCCCAGCTCGCCGGTGTCTCCAAAGTTATTCTTGCCGAAGACCGATGCTTTGCAGGCAATCTGGCTGAGCCGTTGGCGGCCATCATCTTTTCATTAGCTGGCCAATATGATGCCATCGTATCTGCCGCCACATCAGTTGGAAAGAACGTGCTGCCGCGCGTCGCAGCGATGCTAGACGTAGCTCAAGTGTCGGAAATTGTCGAAGTGTTATCGTCTGACACTTTCAAGCGGCCGATTTATGCAGGCAATGCCATCCAGACGGTTCAGTCGGTTGATGCCAAGAAGGTTGTAACCGTTCGGACGGCATCTTTTCTCCCAGCCCCCCAAGGCGCCTCTGCTGCCGTCGAGCCTGTCTCGGCGGCAGCCTTTTCTTCCACAAATTCGACCTTCGTCTCCGACGAAATTTCTTCCTCCGAGCGTCCTGAACTTACCTCGGCGAAGATCGTGGTTTCTGGCGGCAGAGCACTTGGATCTGCTGAAAATTTCGATCAATTCATTCTCCCCGTCGCCGATAAACTCGGAGCGGCGGTCGGTGCTTCTCGCGCCGCAGTTGACGCTGGATTTGCTGCAAATGATCTTCAGGTCGGCCAGACGGGGAAGGTGGTCGCGCCACAGCTATACATTGCATGCGGTATCTCTGGAGCTATTCAACACCTCGCAGGTATGAAGGATTCGAAGGTCATCGTCGCAATAAACAAGGACGAGGAAGCACCGATCTTTCAGGTTGCCGATTACGGCCTCGTTGCGGATATCTTCGAGGCATTACCGGAACTTGAGAAGGCTCTCTGAAGGGCCCCGAATGCCATCCTGTCGTCTGTTTCAGATTCGAGATGAACAATGAAATCCTACGTTCTGACCATCACCTGCGATTCAAAGCGGGGCATTGTTGCCGCGATCACCAGTTATCTTGCTGACCTCGGCTGTAATATTGTCGACTCGTCGCAATTCGATGACCTTGAGACGGGCCTCTTCTTCATGCGTCTCACCTTTCACTCTGAGAATGGGGTGTCAGGAGAGGAGATCAAGGCCGGTTTCGATACCGTGGCAAAGCCCTTCGACATGCAGTATCGCTTCCACGATAGCGACGAACGCATGAAGGTTCTTCTGATGGTGTCGCGCTTCGGCCATTGCCTCAACGATTTGCTCTACCGTTGGAAGATCGGGGCGCTTCCGATCGATATCGTAGGTGTCGTTTCAAATCACTTCGATTATCAGAAGGTCGTCGTCAACCACGACATTCCATTCCATCACATCCCGGTCACGAAGGCGAATAAGCCGCAGGCCGAGGCGCGGATCATGGAGGTTGTAGAGCAGACGGGTACCGAGTTGATTGTACTTGCACGTTACATGCAGATCCTGTCGGACCAGATGTGCCAGAAGATGTCCGGCAAGATCATCAACATCCACCATTCGTTTCTGCCGAGTTTCAAGGGCGCAAATCCCTACAAACAAGCCTACCAGCGAGGCGTGAAGCTTATTGGTGCCACAGCACACTACGTCACAGCCGATCTCGATGAGGGTCCGATCATCGAACAAGACGTGGCGCGCATCACACATGCGCAGTCTGCAGATGATTACGTATCGATAGGGCGTGACGTCGAGAGCCAGGTGCTTGCCCGTGCCGTGCATGCCCACATTCATCACCGGACGTTCCTGAATGGCAACAAGACGATCGTTTTCCCCCCTAGTCCGGGCTCTTACAAATCCGAAAGAATGGGATGAACGATGACAGCGATCATCATCGACGGGAAGCGCGTCTCGTCATCGATCATCCAGGCGGTGAAATCTGCTGCCGCTAGGCTTGAGAGCGAAAAGAATCTAAGGCCCGGCTTGGCTGTCGTGATAGTCGGAGACGATCCGGCCAGCCACGCCTATGTCAAGTCGAAGGGACGAATGGCAAGTGAGTGCGGCTTCAATTCGATACAGCACACGCTGCCGAGAGAAACCACCCAGGGTGAACTGTCCAGCCTCGTCGCGGTGCTGAACCAGGACAAAGACGTCCACGGTGTTCTTGTCCAGTTACCTTTGCCGAAGCACCTGAACGCTGAGGAAATCATCCAGTCGATCCTGCCGCACAAGGATGTCGATGGGCTTCATGTTGTGAATGCCGGCAAGGTGGCTACAGGTGATCTCGACGGGGGGCTGATCTCTTGTACGCCTGCTGGCGCAATGGTGCTGGTGCGCAGTATCCACGGGTCAGACCTTTCTGGTCTCAATGCGGTGGTGATCGGAAGGTCCAATCTTTTTGGCAAACCCATGTCGGCGTTACTGCTGGCTGCAAATGCAACGGTCACCACAGCACATTCGCGGTCAAAGGATCTGCCGAACATTTGTCGGAACGCAGACATCCTCGTCGCAGCCGTAGGGCGCCCCGAAATGGTGAAAGCCGAGTGGGTGACACCGGGCACGACTGTCATCGATGTGGGCATCAATCGGGTTCCTAGTTCGGAGGGGAAAACCCGCTTGGTGGGGGATGTGGCTTTCGCCGAATGTGCGGAACATGCGGGGGCGATTACACCAGTGCCTGGAGGAGTCGGACCTATGACGATTGCCATGCTGATGGCGAATACCGTCATCGCGGCTTACCGCGCCGCGGGTCTAACTCCGCCAAAATTCTAGACTCGGGCCTGAAATAGGTGGCCGCAATTGCCGGCTATCAAGGCGTAAAACCCAGGGACTGACTCATCAATCCTGAGTCAGGAGGCGCTCCGGGCAACAAGATACAAGATTCTTCCAAGGACCATGATGGAGGGGGGAGTGGCGAATGCGATCCAATCGAAGGAAAAATCTGATGAAGAAGTTTGCAGCGATCATTGATGGCAAGGAGTTCACGGTCAGTTCCGAGTTTTCTGTCCATAACCCAGCGACCGGCGAAGTTGTTGGTCATGCACCGAATATGGCCAAGGAAGAACTTGACGCGGCTGTGTCTGCGGCCAAGACAGCTTTCGTTACCTGGTCGTCTCAGAGCGACGAGTTTCTGCAAGCAGCTTGCGCAGCGGTTACAGCGAAAATCGAAGCCCATTCGGCTGAACTCGCTGAGCTGATTACGCTGGAGCAGGGCAAGCCCCTGAACGGACTGGGCTCGCGCTGGGAGATGGGGGGCGCAGTTGCCTGGGCTGGATACACGTCTGGGCTTTCCCTTCCTAAGAAGGTTTTGCAGGATAACGAGCAGGGCAAGGTTGAGCTGCATCGCAAGCCGCTCGGTGTTGTGGGCTCGATCACTCCCTGGAACTTTCCTGTCATGATAGCCGTATGGCACATGTTGCCCGCTCTGCGTACCGGCAACACTGTCGTAATCAAACCCTCTCCCTACACGCCACTGTCGACCTTGAGGCTGGTCGAGATCATGAACGAAGTTCTGCCGCCCGGCGTCGTGAACGTGGTGACGGGGGACGATAAAGCTTTCAATTTGGGAGGTGCGATGTCATCGCACCCTGATATCCGCAAGATCGTTTTCACGGGCTCCTGTGCAACAGGCCAGAAGGTCATGCAGTCTGCTGCGGACACCATGAAGCGTTTGACACTGGAACTTGGCGGGAATGATGCCGGTATCGTGCTCCCGGATGCGGTTCCCGAACAAATTGCGGAAGGCCTGTTTTGGGGAGCTTTCCTCAATAACGGCCAGACATGTGCGGCCATGAAGCGTCTCTATGTGCATGAGAGCATCCACGACGCCGTATGTGATGCATTGGTGGCTTATGCCAAGAACATCCACGTGGGCAACGGTCTCGACGAAAAAAGCATGTTGGGGCCTGTTCAGAACCGCATGCAGTTCGACAAGGTCGCGAGACTCGTTGCTGATGCAAAGGGACGCGGAAAAGTGCTGATGGGCGGAGAGCCGAGTGAAGGGTTGTTCTTCCCGCCGACAATCATCTCAGGGCTGCATAACGGCGACCCGCTCGTCGATGAGGAGCAATTCGGACCGGTTCTGCCCATCATTCGCTATTCGGATGTCGAAGAGGCTGTCCGCATGGCGAACGATAGTCCCAACGGTCTCGGTGGCTCCGTGTGGTCTTCCGACAAGGCTGCTGCGCGCGTGATTGCTAGTCGCCTGGAATGCGGATCGGTCTGGATCAACAAGCATGGGGCCATTCAGCCCAATGCTCCATTTGGCGGGGTCAAAGCTTCCGGGATCGGTGTCGAGTTCTCGGAGGAAGGTCTTGCCGAGTACACTGATATTCAGGTTGTCTT
This sequence comes from Affinirhizobium helianthi, assembly GCF_042680945.1. Taxonomy (NCBI): domain Bacteria; kingdom Pseudomonadati; phylum Pseudomonadota; class Alphaproteobacteria; order Hyphomicrobiales; family Rhizobiaceae; genus Affinirhizobium; species Affinirhizobium helianthi. Next base: position 12,902 of record NZ_JBHUEQ010000008.1, read on the forward strand.
TGCCTGAGATCGCTGCTCGGTAGTCCTTTAGGGGCTTAGCCGACAGCAAATTCGCAACTAGCTTCAGACCGTTTCGGCGCAATGTTGAAACGGTCTGAGATTTCATATGAGGCGTCTACGCCTCCCTGCGAGCCAGACCGTCAACCAAGATAAAGGACGAAGGCTTTGCGGAACTTCTTCGTGACCGTCCATTCAGTTTCTGAGCCTTGCTTGATGACCCAACCGTCACCGACGTTGTAGGTTGCTGAATGGCCGGTCTTCAGATCTTTAATGGTCACGCTGCCCTCCAGCACAAAAGCATGCTCGGTGAACGGCCAGCTAATGGTCGCCGAGGCTGGTGCCTGGACATATTCACCTGCGACCATCTTTTCGTCTGCGAAATCAATACGGCTACTTGCATCAAATTCGCCACTTATGTTTCGGGCGCCGTTTTTGGTAGGATCAAACTCTGTCCATCCATCTTCGGAGCGATGGCCGTTTATATATGAAAACACTGTCATGTCATTTCTCCTCCATTGTCACGATATGTCGGATGGTTCAGCTCAAGATTGAAGCCTGACCCCTTGGTCACGATTGATTTGTTTCCTGGATGATGGCGCGCGCGACGTGGTTGCCACGCTCGATCGCGCCATCAATGAAGCCTCTCCATCCATTCGCGCTGTCTGCGCTTGCGAAATGGACGAGACCTTCCCGCTGCTGAAGAGCAGAGAGGGCTCTCGTGAATTGACCTTTTCGATAGAAGCACCAGGTTCCTTGAATATACTCGTCGTTTGCCCAGTCATAACCTTCGGTGTCGATTACCGTCGCATCAGGGATAAACCGTTTGATCAAGGGGGTAAGCACCGCCGGGTTCATCAGGTTTACGTCACTCGGACTGGCGAAGCCGACCATGGTCGTACGCCCCTGATCGACATAGTCCGTCCAAAACATGCTTATCGGGAAAGGGTAGGGTGCTGATGCAAGGAAGTTTCCGACATCCTGATCGATGGTAAAGTAGAACTTCAGTCCTGCACCGGTGTGTCTTTCCTTCGAAGCGGCAGTTTTGGCTTCCATCAGCGGCGGATCGAACTTCACCTTTGACAACGTATTCAATGGCACTGCGCAGATGGCGTGTTTGGACCGGTAGGTTTGTCCGGAGCTAACATGCACTACGACCCCGTCTTTGCCTTGGCGGACTTCCGTAACTGCGGTAGACAGCCGCACTTCGGGTTTTCCATCTGCTATCAAATGGTTGATTAGTGCTGTCGTGCCCTCCTTGATCTTGTAGTGACCACAACGGTCCCACAGAAGGCCGACATTGAAGTCACCGAGAGAATACCATTTCAGCATATCGACGAAGCCGGCGAGTGAAGGGTCATTATGACAGCAAATCGACACCCAGGCGTTCAGTAGCGCCTTCTCTTCAGCGGTTGCATCGATCTGCGCAATTCGATCGAGACAGGTCATCGAGTCGTATTGTTTCCAATTGTCCGTTGCGAAGGGATTGTGTGCCTGCGGGAAAATTGTTGCACCGTCGGAACCGTCGACGTTGCAGAATTTCTGCATTGCTCCTGTGAAGAGTTCTAGGTAGATGTTTGACGCTTCGGTCCGGACTTTGCCGTCCACCATCCAAGCGGCAGTTTCGGGTACTGCTCCTAGGCTTTCGACAGTGCCAAGGCCGTAGCGGTTCATTTCCGCCCAGACGTTGGGCTGGCACCAGTGGATCCAAGTGCCGCCGAATTCCATTTGATGACCGTTGTACTGCCCCGTCTGTAGTCGGCCGCCAAGGGCCGGACGCGCCTCGACAACTAGAGTTTTCAAACCAGCCCGCCCTAATTCTCGAGCGGAGGTGCAGCCGGCTATGCCGCCTCCGATAACAATGACGTCGTAATCATACTGATCCGAATGTGTGTTTAAACTCTCGACTGATTTCACGTTTAACTCCTCCCTCTAAACTCACGAGTTCCGCCGTCAGGCTGGCAGCAAAAATCCACCGATCCGCTCTACGAGCGATCGCTCCTCCCGTGGGTTTCATGTAGCCTTGCCGGAATCTTGAAACATTCGATATAGGTCAGGTGACCTGCTAGAAAGACTAGGTCACGTGACCTTTTTGTCAATCAGAATTTGCAGCCAGGGAGTGTCTAATGGATGGAAAACCGGAGGTTCTGAGGGGCGAATCTTCCATCCGAGAGATTGTGGCGCCAGTCGGACTGCACGACGTTGACAACCAGTACTTTGGAGCCTCCGTCGCGACAAGCAAAGGGCGTCAGCGTGTCAAGCTGCTTTTAGAGGCGGCACTGGAAGTGATTGAGGTCGATGGCTTTGAAGGCATGACGCTGCGCTCGGTCGCGAGGAAGGCCGGAATTACGATAGGTAACCTGCAGCATTACTATCCAACTCATGAAGCACTTTTACAGGCGGTCACGCGCTATGTTCTGTACCATTATCTGGAAGAATACGACCGACTGGCTGACGCTCATGCCGGCAATATGGAGCGCCAATTCGAGGAAACGATTCGCTTCCTTATCGATGATTGCAAATCAAAAAGGACCAACGCGGTCTTTTTCAGCCTGTGGGCGCTTTCGCAGCGTAACGAGTTTGTATCCGAACTCATGGACCTGATGTACACGGATCACCGTCGCACCCTGGAGCGCCAACTTGCCGTTATCAATCCGCATATCGCACCGGAGAGATTGCCGAGGCTTGCGGCCCTCATCGCGGTGCAGATCGAGGGTTTGATGCTTCTGATTTCAGCAGGCAGACCCAAACACGCGGAACTCGAGGGGATCGAAGAAGAGTGCATGCGTCAGATCATGCGATTGGTTTATGAGGACGTCTAACATTTGGCACTTCCCTCCCGGTGCTATTGTATAGGGAAGTAGAAACTCGCTTAACCGAGCCCGGAGCAAAGAGTGCTATCTTCATCGACCCGTCTCGTCGCTTCGGCAGCACAGAACGCGAAACACCACCGCGGAGAGCACGGTGGTGTCTTTCTAGTGGCAGTATTTGCGTTGCTACACTGAAGCTTCGCAGCCGTCCGGCATCCCTCAGCTTAGCTGCTGCCGCCCGATCCTTGCGTAGATGTTCGGGTGTCTTGATCTGTAGTACAAAGCAAGGAGCACCCCGAGGACGAACAATGACCAGATGACAATCTGCAGAACCATCGCAGTGGTCACATCACCGCCCGTCAAATCAACGAAGTTTGATGCTGCTAGATAGACGGCCGCGCCCAGACCGACAGTCGCCAATGTTGGCGCGACAAGGGTTTGCCAAGCGCTGACGTCAGTGATTTCCCGCTTCTTCTTCGCGAAAAAGACAAGGATTGAGATGCTGGTCAGAAACATGAGAAACAGGAGTGGAAAGCCGCCGGCGCCTGCAAGCCAGGCGTAGGTGATATTCGGGTCTGACGCTGAGAACGCGAGTACCCCGATAACAAGGACAACCGAAAGCATTGCGGATGCTACGTAAGGGGAACCGTGCTTCGGGTGGACTTGTCCGAGCACCTTCGGCAGCGCTTCGTCTACCCCAAGAGAGTGGCAATAGCGCGCAATGATGTTCTGGCATGAAAGCACTGCCGCGAAGGCCGAGGAGACGACCAGAACTGACAGAACGCCACCTGCCCAGTTGCCGGCCGAGTTGATCATGGCATTCGCGAACATACCAGTCGGATCCGACGTAGCCACCGCCTGCGCCTGGGTTACGCCATAAGCGCTGATGAGCAACCAGGTCGTGATCACATAAAAAATGCCGATGAAGCAGACGCCGAGATAGGTCGCCTGTGGAATCGTTTTGCGGGGTTCCCGGCTTTCTTCGCGGAAGACGGCTGTGGCTTCAAAACCAAGGAATGTGATCACCGCGAACAAGACGCAGATGCCGACGACACTGCTGTCGAGTGCACCCCAATGGAAGGACGCGGTTGACAGGCCTTCAGGTCCTCCCTGCTTAACAACGAGCAGGTCGAAAATCAAAACGATACCGATCTCCAACGCCATCACGATGGATAGGACCTTGGCAGACAGATCGATGCGTAAGTAGCCGAGTATGCCGACTGCTACCACCAGGGCGAGCGAGTAGATCCACCAGGAAAGCGCAGGGCCGCCAAGAGTATTGGCTACCAGGTCGCCGGCGATGATACCGAAGAAGATGGTGATGCCGAGACCAATCATCAGATAGCCAAGGATGGCGGTGAAACTGGCTGCAAGACCGAGAGGCTGACCAAGTCCGGCTGTGATATATGCATAAAATGCACCAGGATTTGGAAGGTATCGGCTCATTGCAGTGTAGCCAACTGAGAAGAGAAGCAACAATCCCATCGCCACTGCAAATGCGATCGGTGCTCCTGCACCTCCAAATTGGATGACCAGCGGCAGCACGCCAACCACACTCGCAAGAGGGGCCGCAAAGGCGACAACGGTCAATGCGAGTTCTACTGGCCCCATCCGACCCTGAAGACGAGAAGTAGTAGGTGAACCGTCGGATCCCGACGTGGATGCTGTAGGAATTGTCATATGCCGTTCCCCTTTTTCCGATTAGGCAATGACATGAGAAAATCATACATCAGCGTCAATTTCCATACTACTAGTTCGATATATTTCTGGCGGTCAGATTAAAATCATCTGGTTCAAAAAACGCTTGCTTCGAGTTCGGGCGCTGGCAGAATGTCGTCTGTGTCGTGGAGGGAGAAATAGTCCATGATTTGGGAAGTTGGGCGGATCCGCGCGTCAGATGCTGAGACAGAAGCGACTTCAAGACTTTCCTGGCGGGCCAAGATTCAAACGATGCTGCCTTGGCTTAAGGCTGTCGTCGGAGCTTACACTAAAAGAGTGATGCGAGGCATGGCTGCCCTTCGTGAGGAAGGACATGCTCCCGACGGTGACGGTGACGGTGACGGTGAAGAGTGGTGGGACCGCTATTTTGATACAATGTATTGGAACCGTTGAGGTATTTCTTCCGCTCCATCCATGAACTGTGAAGAAGCGATTCGTGCGTGACACCCGTCTTTTTATTGACTTACGCGCTGGCTAAGCGATGTAAGCGATGTGCGGGACGCCTTTTATCAAGATTGACGACTGTCTGATGCAAGGGGACGACTTTATGAGCACAACTGAGCGAATCGAAGATCGCGTCCAAGCTTGGACTGGTCAACAGAGGGCCTTGGGCGAGGAAGTTTTCGAACTCCTCGAAAAATCGCTTCGAGGTGTGCTCGTTAAAACCTACTCTGCCACTGTGCCTGACTTCAATGGGTTGAGTGATGAGGTCTACCAAAATGAACGTTTGACGTTTCAACGCATCGCGACGGGAGATTTTTCCTCCAATTACTTTGCCACGCAAGCTGAGATAACGACCGCTCTCGCTAAGGAACTGGGCTTCACGCAGTTTCTGGTTCCCGGCTATGCCACATACGCGGGCGAGCTGGCTTTTGCTCTCATGGAGGAGACAAAGTGGAAGCCGGCGTCCAGACGGCGAGAACTGCTCCTGAGCCTGATGCAATCAGTCTTCGTAGATGTGGCGGTTGCGATGCATCATTTCTTTGTAGAGCTTTCAAACGCAGCAGCTGAGGAGAAAGAGATACGTGACGCAGTAGTGCGTCGGCAAGCCGAGGAGGACCGCGCTTCGATGCGCGTGCTGCAGGATGCCATACGCGCCCTTGCTGCCCGAGATCTCGTCTTCCGCATAACCCAAGATGTTGCTCCGAACGCTGCCGAAACCAAGAACCACTTCAACTCCGCTTTGGCCGACTTGGCGGCAGTCATGGTCGAGATTCGTAGCGGCGCACATGACATCCACGCGAGTACAAACGAGATTGACAAGGCAGCTCTTGATCTGTCCCGACGAACCGAGAGTCAGGCCGGTGCCCTGGAAAAGGCGGCAACTGCTCTCGAACACGCAGCGAGTGGTGTGCGTGATTCCGCATCGCAAGCTGAAGCGGCTCAAGCCGTTATCGCCACGGCCAGCCGCGATGTTGGGGTGTCAACGGCTGTGATGGATCGTGCTGAGCAAGCCATCCAAGACATTGCGAAGAGCGCGGAGGAAATCGGCAAGATTGTAGGGGTTATCGACCAGATAGCTTTCCAGACCAATCTTCTTGCCCTGAATGCAGGAGTAGAGGCTGCGCGTGCAGGAGACAGTGGAAAAGGATTCGCCGTTGTTGCGGCGGAAGTCCGAAACCTATCCCAGCGTTCTGCGGAGGCGGCACGGGAGATCCGCGAGCTCGTTTCGCTTAGCGCATCGAAAGTGGCCCAGGGCGTGGAACTGATCGAAGGAACAAGTTCTACTTTGAAGACAGTCGTTCTTCAGGTGGGTGAAATCAATCGAATAATCGGGAGCTTGTCTGCAGCATCTGTCGCGCAATCGACAACTATTGCGGAAGTCAGCGCCGCCGTCAGCCAGATTGACAGAATGTCCCAGCAGAACGTGGGAATGGTTGAGGAGACGACTGCCGCCACTGCGGAGTTAAACGCAAAGGTATCAAGTCTTAACGCGTTACTTGCTGAATTCGCCCTTCCAGATGCCGCGAAATCGGCGAGGATCAGGGATGCATCTTAACGTCAGCGACAGCACGGATTCCCTTCAGGCGGAGTATAGTAGCTTCTGTTGTGGCAGGCAGTGTGGCATCGCGGCCTTCGAACAAACGACCGATGGCAGCGTCGGCGTATTCTGACAGTTTGAGGTAGGCGGAAGCAAAGAGCGAGCGCGCTTCCGCTCCCGGCCAATCCGCAGGTGTGGTTCCTTTTGGCAAAAGAGGGTCCGCGAGAAGTACACGGCGGTAAATATGGACGAGGAGAAGGCGCAAGAAGACAGCGCTCAAACCGTCAATCTGATCGTGAGCCCGCAGTTTATCAACCAAAGGTGAAAAACGGTTGATGAACGCCCGGTATTCAGATGCATACGTGTCAAGCGGCCACAAAGTGCGCGCAAGCTCTGCCAATTCAGAAGCGCCCTGATCCAAGGTGGCGTTGAACTGCATTCCTTCGGTCGGAGATGGGTAGTGAGCGTGGTTCGGTCTTATGAAAATGTCATTTGCGATCGCTGCAAAATGCTGACGTCTGAGTGCATCCGGGAGGGGAGCACGCGTGCGGAGGATCGTCCATCCGTTTGAAGGCGTGATCGGCTCATACAACAAGCGCGCGGCCAGGTCGAATTCTTCGCGTGCTGCTTCTGCTAGCTGGTAGTAGCTCCGCCTTCCGTCCCGGATCCCGGTCAGTCGCCCGGCGCTTACCAAGCGTGACACGGCGGTCCGTACTTGTGTCTCAGTGATCTGGAATTGCGCACAGATCTCAATCAGGTTTCCTATCCACAAAACGCCGCCGCGCGGGACGACTATATCGCCATAGATGGTCACGATCATCGCTGGCGCGGTCAGGCTTAAGCCTTCCGTGAAAGATGCGCCTATCCCGTACTGCCCTTTCGAACCTGCCAAGAACTAACCCCTTCCGCCGAACGCTTCGTGCCCGTTCAACTCGCAATGGCCTGAAAACGCAAGCTTGATTGCATGCGCCCCGAGATCCTTGGCAAGCTCAAGTCGAAAACATCACACAATTATAGAAAAATCGCTTTTCCATGTAATGTTTGTTTGTTATGATTGACCGGTCGGTTGGCGAAAGAGGGCGCGCGCCGGCCATTGAGGAGGTAATTCATGTCGGAAGCATATATCTGCGATGCGGTTCGTACGCCGATCGGGCGCTATGGCGGGGCTCTGTCCTCGGTTCGAGCAGACGATTTGGCCGCTTTGCCGCTGGCGAGCCTCATGCAGCGCAACCCCAATGCGGACTGGTCGCTGGTTGATGATCTGATTTACGGCTGCGCCAACCAGGCTGGGGAAGACAATCGTAATGTCGCTCGCATGGCCGCGCTCCTTGCGGGAATGCCTGTTTCGGTGCCTGGTACGACGGTCAACCGTCTTTGTGGCTCTGGCATGGATGCGGTGGGGATGGCGGCCCGTGCCATCAGAGCTGGTGATTGCGATTTCGTTATCGCAGGTGGCGTGGAAAGCATGAGCCGGGCCCCCTTCGTTATGCCAAAGGCAGACAGTGCATTTTCCCGTGCCAACGCGGTCTACGACACGACAATCGGCTGGCGGTTTGTCAATCCAAAGATGAAGAAAGATTTCGGCGTCGATTCGATGCCGCAGACGGCCGATAATGTTGCAGGTGATTTCGGTATCAATCGCGCTGATCAGGATGCCTTTGCTGCCCGTAGTCAGGCGCGCTGGGCGGCAGCTCAAGAGGCCGGCATTTTTGCAGATGAGATCGTGCCTGTGCATGTTCCCCAGAAAAAGGGGGATCCTCTTGTTGTCGATCGCGATGAGCATCCCAGGCCGGGAACGACGGCCGAGCAGCTTGCCAAGCTGAAGGGCGTGAATGGGCCCGATCTTTCGGTTACGGCTGGCAATGCGTCTGGCGTCAATGATGGCTCGGCTGCCCTCTTGGTTGCGAGTGAGGCTGCGGCCAAAACGCATGGGCTTTTGCCCAAAGCGCGTGTTGTAGCCATGGCTGCCGCAGGCGTCGAGCCGCGCATTATGGGTGTCGGTCCGGCCCCTGCCGTGCGTCGCGTGCTAGAGCGCGCCAAGCTTTCCATTAATCAGATGGATGTGATTGAGCTGAATGAGGCGTTCGCGTCCCAGGCTCTTGCCGTGCTGCGTGATCTTGGTCTGCCGGATGATGCGGCACACGTGAACCCGAACGGCGGTGCCATTGCTATGGGCCATCCTCTCGGGATGAGCGGGGCGCGCCTGGTCACCACCGCAACCTATCAACTTCACCGCCAAGCTGGACGCTATGCGCTCTGCACGATGTGCGTCGGCGTCGGTCAAGGTATCGCAATCGTGCTTGAGCGCGTTTGAAGCTTAATCAGGAGGAGTAACCATGTATGCACAGTTGGTAAAGACCGATGCGTCCCGCGTGCGGTCCCTCGAAGAGATGGATCAGCAGGAGCGGGCTTTTCAGGAGCGCATTGACGCTGGACAAAAGATCGAGCCGAAAGAATGGATGCCCGAGGGCTACCGCAAAACGCTGGTGCGGCAGATCAGCCAGCATGCTCATTCGGAAATTGTCGGCCAATTGCCTGAAGGTAACTGGATTACGCGTGCGCCGACACTGGAGCGCAAGGCAATCCTTCTTGCCAAGGTGCAGGACGAAGCAGGTCACGGTCTCTATCTCTACTGTGCCGCTGAAACGCTCGGCATCAGTCGTGATCAAATGTACGAGCAGCTGCACTCCGGCAAGGCAAAATACTCCTCGATCTTCAACTATCCGACGCTGACCTGGGCCGATATCGGCACGGTTGGTTGGCTGGTGGATGGCGCTGCAATCATGAACCAGGTGCCTCTCCAGCGCTGTTCCTACGGTCCGTATGCACGGGCCATGGTGCGTATCTGCAAGGAAGAAAGCTTCCATCAGCGCCAGGGTTATGACGCGTTGATGCGCATGGTTAAGGGGACGCCTGCCCAGAAGGCAATGGTGCAGGACGCACTGAATCGCTGGTGGTGGCCTGCCTTGATGATGTTCGGCCCATCCGATGATGCCTCCGTGCATTCGGCTCAATCTATGGCCTGGAAGATCAAGCAGAATTCCAATGACGAGCTGCGCCAGAAGTTCGTAGACCAGACGGTACCGCAAGCAAAATATCTTGGCCTCACGATCCCCGATCCCGACTTGAAGTGGAACGAGGAAAAAGGTGGCTACGACTTTGGCGAGCCTGACTGGGAAGAGTTTTTCAATGTGATCGCTGGTAACGGCCCTTGCAATGCGGAGCGTCTGAACGCGCGCAAGAAAGCATGGGAGGATGGTGCCTGGTTCCGCGATGGCCTTTCTGCCCATGCAGAAAAGGCAGCAGCTCGCCGCGCCTCAAGCAAAATCGCCGCTGAATAGAGGAGAAAGCGCTATGTCTCAGGAATGGCCGCTTTGGGAAGTCTTCATTCGGGGTCAGCATGGCCTCAACCATCGCCATGTTGGAAGTCTGCACGCTCCCGACGCAGAAATGGCAATCAACAATGCGCGTGATGTCTACACGCGCCGTAACGAGGGTGTCAGCATCTGGGTGGTGAAATCTTCGGAGATAACGGCCAGTTCACCTTCTGAAAAGGGACCGCTTTTCGATCCTTCGAATTCGAAGGTCTACCGGCACCCGACATTCTTCGAAATTCCGGATGAAGTGGGGCATATGTGATGGCGGTTGCGGCATTTCATCCCAGCGTCAGCCAAGCCGCGCTTTTGGAATTCCTGTTGCGGATTGGTGATAACGCGCTGATTTTGGGGCATCGGGTTTCGGAATGGTGCGGTCATTCGCCAGCACTTGAAGAGGATATCGCGCTGTCCAATACGGCGCTGGATTTGATCGGGCAGACACAGCTGTGGCTTGGTTTGGCCGGCGAAGTGGAAGGCAAAGGCCGCTCCGCTGACGATCTGGCCTACCTGAGGGACGGGTTCGATTTTCGCAACATCCTGCTGGTTGAGCGTCCAAATGCTGACTTTGGCAAGACCTTGATGCGGCAATTCCTGTTCGATGCCTGGCACTACCTTCTTTTGAGAGCGCTGCGGGATTCGTCTGACAAACGTATTGCTGACATTGCGGAAAAGGCGTTCAAGGAAGTCTCTTATCACCTTGACCGCAGTCGTGATCTCGTCATCCGTTTGGGTGACGGCACGACCGAAAGCCATCGCCGTATGCAGGAGGCTTTGGAAGATCACTGGCCCTACACGGGTGAGATGTTCCTGGCCGATGGGTTCGATGCGGAACTCGCTGAAGCGGGTGTGATCCCGGCACCCGAAAGCCTCAAGGCTGGGTGGGAGGAGATCATATCCGAAGCTTTGTTGGAAGCCACATTGAAGAAGCCAGCTGATGGCTACATGCATAAAGGCGGCCGTCGCGGTGTGCACACGGAATATCTCGGTTTCATTCTGTCCGAGATGCAGTTCCTGCAGCGTGCTTACCCCGGTGCGACTTGGTAGGTGCGATCATGGATGTCGCGCCACGTCCGTCGATAGATGAAGTCTGGCATTGGCTGCGGCAGGTGCCAGATCCGGAAATTCCGGTGATCTCACTGACGGATCTGGGCATTATCAGAAACGTCGCATGGCAGGACGACACCTTGGTGGTCACGGTCACGCCGACGTATTCCGGCTGTCCGGCCACGTCGATCATCAATCTCGATATCGAGACGGCGTTAACCCAAAAGGGCATTGCAAAGGTCAGGGTCGAACGGCAGCTATCCCCTGCCTGGACCACGGACTGGCTAAGCGCCGAGGGCCGCGAAAAGCTTAGGGCCTACGGCATCGCACCGCCCATCGATGGCACGGCGCCTGACGGTATCTTGATGAAGCGGATCGACCGGCTTTCGGGCACTTCGAACTTGTCAATTTCCTGTCCGCGCTGTGGGTCTGCCCAAACCGAGAAAATCAGCCAATTCGGCTCCACACCTTGCAAGGCAAGCTATCGCTGCACCGACTGTTTGGAGCCGTTCGATTATTTCAAGTGCATCTGACCCACAGGGAGAGGGCTCTTATCATGGCACGTTTTCATCCTCTGACCGTGACCGACATTCGCCGCGAAACACGCGATGCAGTTGTTGTCACGCTTACTCCGTCCGCTGAGGACAGTCCTGCTTTCGCATTCACGCAAGGTCAATATCTTACGTTCCGTCACATGTTCGACGGCGAGGAATTGCGCCGCTCCTATTCGATTTGTGCGGGCACGAATGAGGGCTGTCTGAAGGTTGGCATCAAACGCGTGGATGGCGGCTGCTTTTCCACCTGGGCCAACGAGAATCTGAAGGTTGGCGACACTCTTGAAGCGATGCCGCCGATGGGCACATTTTTCACCGGCCTGGAGCCGGAAACCGCCAGGAACTATCTGGGCTTTGCAGGCGGCAGCGGCATCACGCCTTTGCTGTCGATCATCAAGACAGTGCTTGCGCGTGAGCCCCACTCGCGCTTCACACTTGTTTATGCGAACCGGCAAATCAGCTCGATCATGTTCCGCGAAGAGCTGGAGGACCTGAAAAACCTTTATCTTGGCCGCTTTTCGGTGCTGCATGTATTGAAGAGCGAAGCCCAGGATATCGATCTGTTCACGGGGCGTATCGATGCCGAGAAATGTGCCGCTCTTTTCAAGCACTGGATCGATATCAAGTCCATCACGACAGCATTTATTTGTGGACCTGAACCGATGATGCTGACCATAGCGTCATCGCTTCGTGACCATGGCCTGCGCGATGATCAGATCAAGTTCGAACTCTTTGCCTCTTCGCAACCGGGCAGGGCTCGCCGCCGGGTGGAAATCGTGGCGGGTGCGGATCACGGCGCAATGTGTGAGGCAACGGTGACACTCGATGGCACCACACGCACGTTCAAGTTTCCGAAGCATGGGGTTGCGCTTCTCGACGCAGCAATCGAGAATGCAATGGATGTTCCCTATGCCTGCAAAGGCGGGGTTTGCTCGACCTGCCGTGCCAAGATCATTGAAGGCGAGGCCGAGATGGAAATCAACCATGCGCTGGAAGATTACGAGGTGCGTCAGGGCTACGTGCTGACATGCCAGTGCTTCCCGCTCAGCGATCGTATCGTTGTCAGCTACGACCAGTAGGGGAGTAGACCAGATGACAGACAAAATTTCGATTGAGGATTATCTGGCGCAGGGGGGGATGCTCTCTTCCCCTGCAAATGTGCCCTCTCGTTACCGCGGAGAGCTTCTGCGGGTGATGGCAAGCTTTGTCGACAGCGAGCTTGCTGGATCGGCCGGTTTTGCCGACACGATCAACGATGCGCCTGGCATCCAAGAGCGAATTTCTGCTGCACGCATTGTGCTGGAAAAAGCGGATCATGCTTCTCGTGTGTTGAACGTTATGGAAACGTTTGGTGCGAATGCGGAGCGCTATGCCGTAAACCATCCATGGTCAGCCCGCGTGGCGCGTGACACGGATCTCGGTCAAGCACGCCAGGCGATTGATATGCGTCTTTCGGTTTTTCATTATCCGCTGGACGGGTGGGTGGATGCTGTCGTCATGAACGTGTTGATGGGCAAGGCGAGCGTGATACAAATCGATGAACTCGCCCGCATGTCCTATCAGCCACTTGCTGATGTCTTGCGCGCGATCCTGCCACGTGAACGCGGACATGCAGAACTCGGTCTGGCCGGGCTGGTTCAAATTGTTGACAGGTCAGATACTATGGCGCGCGCGAAAGCCTCGGTTCAATACTGGTATCCTCGCGTTGCAGCCAGTTTCGGTCAGTCGAGTTCCGAGCGGTTTGAAACTTTGGTGCGCCTTCGGATCCGTCACACACCAAACGAGGCCCTTCTTGCAAAATGGCGAGATGAGCTCGACGGGCAGCTTTCCGCGCTCCGTCTGAATTGAAAGGAAGTACCATGAACGTCTTGGCAAAGCAGCCACGCCGGCTCGAAAGCTATGTGGGTGGACAATGGGTTGTCGGTGCACGCGAAGGCGTACCTTTGCTCGACGCGTCAACCGGGGTGCCGGTCGCGTTTATCGATTCCAGCGGCATCGATTTTAAATCTGTTCTGGCCTATGGGCGTGACAAAGGTGGCCCTGCATTGCGTTGCCTTTCCTTCCACGAACGCGCTGCCATGCTCAAGGCAATTGGGCAGGCTCTGATGGAGCGCAAGGAAGAGTTTTACGCGCTCTCGGCCGCCACCGGTGCCACGCGGGCTGATAGTTGGGTCGATATCGAAGGCGGTATCGGCACGCTTTTGTCCTATGCTTCCAAGGGGCGGCGTGAACTGCCTAATACCCGTGTTCTCCTCGATGGCGACCTGGAAGCCCTTTCCAAGGATAATACATTCTCCGCACAACACATTCTAAGCCCGCTCCATGGTGTGGCTGTTCACATCAATGCGTTTAATTTCCCGTGCTGGGGCATGCTGGAAAAGCTGGCGCCGACGCTGCTGGCAGGAGTTCCTGCAATCGTAAAGCCAGCCAGCCAGACAGCCTATCTGACGGAGTTGATGGTACGGCGGATCATCGAGACAGGTCTGCTTCCCGAAGGTGCCTTGCAGCTCGTCTGCGGATCGGTGGGCGATCTTCTGGATCACGTCGAGGGGCAAGATGCCGTGACCTTCACCGGATCAGCGTCCACCGGGCAAAGGTTGAAGACGCACAAGGCTATCGTCCAAAACTCGGTTCGCTTTACGATGGAAGCGGACAGCCTCAATGCGGCGGTTCTAGGCCTCGATGCAGCACCCGGCACCGAGGAATTTGACCTCTTCGTCAAGGAAGTCGCACGGGAAATGACCGTTAAAGCTGGCCAGAAATGCACGGCTATCCGTCGCGTCATCGCGCCGAGATCTTACAGTGAAGCGCTCATTGGCAGCCTTCGGGACAGGTTGTCGAAGACGACGGTGGGCAACCCTGCGGATGAGGCCGTGCGCATGGGGCCACTTGCAAGCCTTGATCAACGCGAAGAAGTGCGCGCACGCATTCGCGATCTTTCTGCTGATGCCAAGATTGTTGCGGGCGATCCAGACAATCCGACTGCCTTGTCCGGCGACCCGCAAGCCGGTGCGTTCCTCAACCCCGTTTTGTTGTATTGCGAGAAGCCTGGCTCTGCGTCGTCCATCCATGATGTTGAAGCCTTCGGCCCGGTCAGCACCATTATGCCCTATGACACGGCCGAGGAAGCGGTTGATCTGGCGCGTCGCGGCAAGGGCAGCCTGGTTGCTTCCGTCTTCACGAACGATCCTGGTTTTGTTGAAGAGGTTGTTCTGGGTATCGCACCGTTCCATGGCCGTGTAATGATCGGCAACCGGGTGAGCGCAAAAAGCTCCACTGGTCACGGTTCGCCGCTGCCAGGGCTGGTTCATGGCGGACCGGGCCGTGCTGGCGGTGGCGAGGAACTGGGCGGTATGCGTGGTGTGAAGCACTACATGCAGCGGACGGCTGTCCAAGGAGCTCCGACCATGTTAAGCGCGGTTACTGGCCGCTGGACGGCGGGTTCAGATGTTCGAGCCGATGGTGAGCATCCGTTCCGCAAGTCCCTTGCCGAGCTAAAGGTTGGCGATCAGCTGATCACGGCAAGCCGCACAGTAACGCTGGACGATATCGAGCATTTTGCGAACTTTACCGGCGATACCTTCTACGCCCATATGGATGAGGAGGCTGCAAAGGCCAATCCGTTCTTCGATGGTCGCGTAGCACACGGATATCTGATTGTTTCCTTCGCGGCAGGCCTGTTTGTAGATCCGGCGCCGGGTCCGGTTCTCGCCAACTACGGTGTCGACAACCTGCGTTTCCTGACGCCGGTCAATCCTGGCGATACGCTCAGGGTCCAACTCACCTGCAAGGAGATCAATCCTCGTGCTAACGCAGAGCATGGTGAAGTGCGGTGGGATTGCCGTGTCAGCAACCAAAATGATGCCGCTGTAGCACAGTATGACGTGTTGACCATGGTCGCCAAGACAAGGAACTGATGTTTGGCTCAGGTTTACGCCTATGACGGCATTGTGCCGGTGGTCGATCCAACGGCCTTTGTTCATCCAGCAGCGGTGCTAATTGGTGACGTCATCGTGGGACCGGCGTGTTATGTCGGGCCTGGGGCGATTTTGCGTGGTGACTTCGGGCGAATTGTGCTGGAAGAAGGCTCAAACGTTCAAGAAACCTGCGTCGTTCATAGCTTTCCAAATCTGGAAGTGCTGATCGGTGAAGCCGGACATATCGGTCATGGGGCCATACTGCACGGCTGCCGCATCGGACGTAACGCAATGATCGGAATGAATACTGTCGTCATGGACGAGGCCGTGATTGGCGATAATGCTATCGTCGCGGCGCTGAGCTTCGTCAAAGCTGGCGAAAAGGTGCCGCCCGGCACGCTTTTCGCCGGCGTTCCGGGCCGGCTCGTGCGGCAGTTGACAGATGAAGAAATCAACTGGAAGCGGCGGGGGACCTCTATCTATCAGCGTTTGGCGCTGGAGGCCGAGCAGAAAATGCAGGCAGTTGCCCCTTTGGCCGCGCCCGAAGCCGGCCGCCGGCGCATTGTTGCCCCAGATTATGATCCACTCATTCTCGATAGGCTGAAGGCAGTTGATTCCTGAAAGTGCAGATACAAGTTCCAAGCCTTATCGTACAGCCTTCACGCCTTCAAGGATGAGAGTTGTGGCAATCTCGGCGTATTCATCGCGGGTGATGGGCCCGTTCGGACGAAACCACATGTAGACCCAGTTCATCATACCGAAGAGTGACATAGTCACTGGCATCAGCAGCGGGCGCCCGTTATTGAGATCTGGATTGATTTCCTGGATCACACCAGAGAACCGGCGAACGATCCTGCGTTCAATCTCTTGCAACTCCGCGAGTTGCTCTGATGACAGTGCGCTGGTACCGTTTAGCTGCACTTTATGCTCATTGTCGCGCCCTTCGTAATTTTTCAGAACAGCCTTCACCAATAGATGTAGGCGCTCGGTTGCTGGAAGTTCTGGGCGGTCTGCCGTTTCGATTGCGTCATCTAATTCTGTCAGATGTGTACGAACGATGTCAAAGATCAGCGCATCTTTGCTTGGATAGTAATGATAAAGTAGCGCCTTCGACACTTGGCTGTGGGAAGCGATCAGCGCCATTGACGCTTTTTCCATCCCCATCTCGGCAAAGACGGCGGCCGCGCTTGAGAGAAGGCCGCGCTGCTTTTCCTGGAAATCCGATGCGCGTGTGCGGGCCATAATCCTCTTCCTTTGAGCGGTTCACAATAGCTTTAGGGGCGGTGGCGATACGCCTTCCGCCCCTGTTGGGATCAAATCTGGAATGACGTACTAGGGCAATTCACCCCTTCGGACGGTTGTCGATAACACGTTTTGCCTTCCCCTCAGAGCGAAGGACACCACCGGGATCAGCGACCTGGATCCTCGTAGAGACCCCCACCACACTCTTGATATGATGAGCCAGTTCCTTTGCAGAATGAGCCCGAGCGGCCTCGGCCGACGCGTCCGGTGTGCATTCGACATGGATCGTCATGTTGTCCATGCGTCCCGTTCGCGTCAACTCTATCTGAAAATGGGGCGCAAGCCCTGAGCACTTCAGAAGTTGCTCTTCAATCTGTGTCGGGAAGACGTTAACCCCGCGCAAGATGATCATGTCATCTGAGCGGCCGGTTATCTTTTCGATGCGCCGCATAGACCTTGCAGTACCAGGCAAAAGCCGCGTCAGATCACGCGTGCGGTAGCGGATAATCGGCAACCCCTCCTTGGTCAGAGTTGTGAAAACAAGTTCCCCCATTTCTCCGTCCGGCAGAACTTCTCCGGTGTCAGGATCGATGATCTCAGGATAGAAATGGTCCTCCCAGATATGCAGGCCGTCCTTCGTCTCCACGCATTCGTTGGCGACGCCAGGTCCCATGACTTCCGACAGACCGTAGATATCCACTGCGTGCATGTCGAATGCTTGTTCGATCTCTTCGCGCATTGCGTTCGTCCATGGCTCGGCACCGAAAATACCGACGGCGAGCGAACTTTCCCGTGGGTCGACGCCTTGCCTCCGGTACTCGTCGAGGATGGAGAGCATATAGGACGGAGTGACCATGATAATGCGTGGCTTGAAGTCCTGCATCAGTGTGACTTGGCGCTCGGTCATTCCACCCGAGATTGGCACCACCGTGCATCCCAGCTTTTCAGCACCGTAGTGAGCGCCGAGACCGCCAGTAAATAGACCGTAGCCATATGCCACATGCACAATGTCACCAGCGCGGCCACCGGATGCGCGGATCGAGCGTGCGACTACGGTTGCCCAGGTTTCAATGTCATTCTTCGTGTAGCCAACCACCGTTGGCTTGCCTGTTGTACCTGAGGATGCGTGGACGCGCACGAGCTGTTCCCGTGGGACTGCAAACATGCCGAACGGATAGGTGTCTCTGAGATCCTTCTTCGTCGTGAAAGGAAACTTTGCTAGATCTGCAAGTGTTTTGAGATCCGAGGGGTGGACGCCCGCCTCATCGAAACGGCGGCGGTAGAAGGCCGAATTCTCGTATGCGTGGCTCAGGGACCATTTCATGCGTTGCAGCTGCAGCGCAGAAATTTCGTCTCTCGAAGCCATCTCGATAGCTTCGAGGTCTCCGGGCTTCGGTGACAAATTCTCCATCAACTTCTCCTCCAAAAAAGTGCGGTGGCCTGCCCTCACTCCGGCAGATGCGTGCCTTTGACGGTTCGCGAGTGGCCGCGGAATTCCGCAATTTGCTCGCCATTTTGATTGATTATGCATATATCGTAGATGCCGCTTCGTCCGCGGCGCACCACTTCACGAGCAGTTGCGGTCAGCTTGTCACCCTTGAAAGCCGGGGCGAGGAAGGAGACGGAGCAATGCTGTGCGACCGCACGCTGATTGTACGTGTTGCAGGCGAAGGCAAATGCCGAGTCTGCTAGTGTAAAGATAAAGCCGCCGTGGCAGGTGCCGTGTCCGTTGGTCATATCGTCAGTGATGATCATCGCAATCGCGGCAGCACCCGGCGAGACGCTAATCAGCTCCATTCCGAGATGACGTGTGGCGTTATCGTCTGCCCACATGGACCTGGCACAAGCCTCTGCCAAGTCTTGAGCTGACAGAGCTGCAGCACTCATTTGCCCTTGAACTCCGGCTTGCGCTTTTCAAGAAACGCAGACACGCCCTCTGCATAATCGGCGCTACGACCCGCTATCCGTTGCAGATCGCGCTCAAGGTCCAGTTGCGTATCCAGGGAGTTCGTAGCTGCCGCCTGAATGGCGCGCTTCGTCATGCCGAGGCCTAGTGTCGGACCAGCGGCAAGCATTGTCGCGAGCGCACGGGCTTCCTCCATTAGGTTTTCGTCATCCACTGCGCGCCAAATAAGACCCCAGTCTGCGGCCTTTTCGGCTCCAAGCGGTTCTGCGGTAAGCGCCAAGCCCTTTGCGCGCGCCTCGCCAATCAGGCGCGGAAGGCTCCATGTACCACCCGAATCTGGAACGAGGCCAATCTTGGCAAAGGCCTGGATAAATCTGGCCGAGCGTGCGGCAAGAGTGACATCGCAGGCAAGGGCAATGTTGGCGCCCGCGCCTGCAGCTACGCCGTTAACGGCGCATATGACCGGTTTCTCGAGGGTTCTAATAAGGCGCAGTAGAGGATTGTAGTAGGTCTCGATCGTATGACCAAGGTCTGGCACACCCTTACTCGGATCTCTGTCACCGAGATCCTGGCCCGCGCAGAAGGCCCGCCCAGCACCAGTCAGCAGGACGGCGCGGATCCCGTCTTCGCGATGGGCGCGTTCGAATCCGGCTCGAAGTGCTAGGTGCATCTCTTCGTTGAAGGAATTCAGTTTGTCGGGACGGTTTAACGTCAGCGACAGCACGCCTTCAGCTTCTGTTGCAAGTATCGTGCTGGATGGCTGCATGCTTTCCTCCCCCAAGGTCTACTCATCGGTCCTCATAAAAAGGTCTTGCATAAACCGGCCGGTCGGTCAATTATATTTTCACGACGCGGAGGAGCGCATAGACATGACACGACTGTTTGATCGTCATCAAGGCACGCTGGATCGTGCCATGAAGGCCTTGGCCGAACGCGATTTCTGGTCCCCATATCCGGAGGTGCCGAGCGGTAAGGTCTACGGTGAGACAGCCAAGGCTGATGGGCTGGCCGCATTCAATGCGCGGATATCCACACCATTCATCCTGAAAGGACATCCGCTTGAGTATACCGTCGGGAACGAGGTGTCGCCATATGGTCAAGCACTGCTTGTAGACTACCCGGCTGCTTCCAGTACTACACTCGTCTCGGCTTCAGCGGAAGCTGGAGGAGGTCTATGGGCTGCAGCGACGCCGGAGACGAGAGTTGGCATTTGTCTCGAGATCCTGGCCCGGCTGAATGCCAGAAGCTTCGAGATGGCAAACGCTGTCATGCACACTACCGGCCAGCCATTTGCCATGGCGTTTCAAGCCGGTGGGCCGCATGCGCAGGATCGGGGCCTCGAGGCTGTCGCTCAGGCTTATGCCGAAATGACGCGCACGCCATCCAGCGCCATCTGGCGAAAGCCGCAAGGAAACAGCGCAATCGTCATGGAGAAGCACTGGCGCGTTATGCCCAGGGGCGTCTCAGTAGTCATCGGTTGCAACACGTTCCCCACCTGGAACAGCTACCCAGGCCTGTTCGCCAGTCTCGCGACGGGAAACAGCATCATCGTCAAACCTCACCCAAACGCCATTCTGCCGCTTGCGATAACCGTAGAAGTTGCCCGCACTGTGCTTGTGGAGGAGGGGTTTCCGGCTAATTTGGTGCTTCTGGCTGCAGATGAGCCTGGCCGGGAAATCACGCAAGATCTCGTACGCCATCCATCTGTGGCCATCATAGATTATACGGGCTCAAGTCAGTTCGGCGGCTGGGTCCGTGCCAATGCTGGCGCCGCGCAGGTTTACACTGAAGAGGCGGGCGTGAACTCGATCGTTGTCGGTGCGACGGACGACTTTGCCGGAATGTGTGCCAACATTGCATTTTCCCTTAGTCTTTATTCCGGCCAGATGTGTACTGCCCCGCAAAACATATTTGTGCCGCGTGGCGGAATCCGCACCGATGAAGGTCAAAAATCCTTTCATGACGTTGCGCAAGGCCTTGTTGCGGCTATCGACAGGCTCTTGTCCGATCCTGATCGCGCTGCCGGAATTTGTGGCGCAATTGCCAGCCCTGCAACGCTTGAGCGGATTTCTGCGGCCCGCAACATGGGCACCGTGCTGCGCGAATCCATGCCAATTGATGCTGCGTCCGACGCACGAACGGCCACGCCACTGATTGTCGCCGTCGATGCAGCAGAAAGTGTTGCTCATGAAAGTGAACAATTTGGCCCCATCGCCTTCGTCATAGCGGTCGACACGGTCGACGACGGCATCGAGCGCGCGGCCCGCATTGCCGAAAAGGCCGGTGCCATCACCGCAGCGCTTTACGCGCGGGAGGATGCCGTGATCGAGGCCGCCGCCGACCGCTTCGCGCGTGCCGGCGTCAACCTCTCCGTCAATCTGACGGGCGGCATCTATGTCAACCAGAGCGCGGCCTTCAGCGATTTTCACGTCACCGGTCTCAACCCCGCCGGCAATGCCAGCCTGACGGATGCGGCCTTCGTGGCCAACCGGTTCCGAACCGTGATGTGGCGCCGCCCGGCGGCGTGAGGAGAGACGACCCATCGACAACGGCTTCCTGGGAGGAGAAACCAAGATGAAACTGACACTGACCACCACCGCACTGGCGCTGATTCTCGGCCTTGTCGGCCCGGCGCTCGCCGACATTAAGATCGGCGCCTCCGTGTCCGAAACGGGCTCGGCCTCGTTCCTCGGCGATCCCGAGGCCAAGACGCTGAAGATGCTGGTCGAGGAGATCAACGCCGCCGGCGGCGTGAATGGCGAGCCGCTGCAGCTCATTCTCTATGACGATGGCGGCGATCCGAATAAGGCGCGCACCTTCGCCACCCGCCTGGTGGAAGACGACGAGGTCGTCGCTGTCATCGGCGGAACGACCACTGGAACCTCCATGGCGATGATCCCGGTCTTCGAGGATGCCGAGGTGCCATTCATCTCGCTTGCCGGTGCCATCGAAATCATCGATCCCGTTAGGCCGTTTACGTTCAAGACCCCGCACACAGACCGCATGGCTTGCGCGAAGATCTTTGAGGACATGAAAAAGCGCCAGATCCAGAAGATCGGCATGATCTCCGGCTCCGACGGTTTCGGCGCGTCCATGCGCAAGCAGTGCCTTGCGATTATCGGCGATTACGGCATCGAGGTGCTCGCCGACGAGACCTATGGTCCGAGTGATGCCGACATGACGCCGCAGCTGACTAATATCAAAGCCAAGCCCGGCCTTCAGGCGGTGCTGAACCCTGGCTTCGGCCAGGGACCGGCGATCGTAACGCGCAATTATGCGCAGCTTGCCGTCGGCTTGCCGCTCTACCAGTCGCACGGGGTCGCCTCGGACGGCTTCATCTCGCTGGCCGGGTCGGATGCGGCCGAGGGCGTGCGCCTTCCGGGCACCGCACTGCTCGTCGCCGACCTGCTGCCGGAGAGCGATCCACAGCGCGCCGTGGTGGTCGCCTACAAGACGGCATATGAAAAGGCCACCGGCAAGCCCGTCTCGACCTTCGGCGGTTACGCGCATGATGCGTTGCGCATCCTCGTCGATGCCATGAAGCGGACCGGCAGCAGCGAACCCTCCGCCATTCGCGATGCGATCGAAGGCACGACCGGTCTCGTCGGCACGACGGGCACCGTCACCATGACGCCGACCGACCATCTCGGCCTTGATCTGACGGCCTTCCGCATGCTCGCCATCGAAAAGGGCGGCTGGAAGATCGTCGAGTAAGGCAAGCCCGCCGGCGCGCGCCCGAAAGGCGGCGCCGGCCAAACCCCACACCGCTGCCGGCCAAGAGCCCGGCGCGACGCGGAGGCTTTCATGCCGGAATTGCTGCAATTTCTTCTGTCGGGGGTCACCGTCGGCGCCGTCTATGCGCTCGTCGCCCTCGGCTTCACCATCATCTACAACGCCTCCGACGTGGTGAATTTCGCCCAGGGCGAATTCGTCATGCTGGGCGGCATGGTCACCTTTTTCGCCCATGCTGCCGGCATTCCCCTGCCGCTCGCAGCCCTCATCGCCATTGTCGCGACCGCCGCCGTCGGCGTGGCGCTCAACACGGTGGCCATCGGGCCGGCACGCCGGGCGCCGGTCGTCTCGCTGATCATCATCACCATCGGCGCGTCCATCTTCATCCGCGGCACGACGCAGCTCGTCTTCGACAAGCAGCTGCACCGCTTTCCCGCCTTCTCGGGCGACCAGCCGATCCTGATCGGCACGGCGACCATCCTGCCGCAGAGCCTCTGGGTCGTCGCCGGCGCGCTCGCCGTATTCCTCTGCCTGTGGGTCTTCTTCATGCGCACGCTGCTCGGCCGCGCCGTGCTGGCAACCGCCAACAATGCCATGGCCGCGCAGCTGGTCGGCATCAACACCCGTTTCGTCATGACGCTCTCCTTCGCCATGTCGGCGGCCATCGGCGCGCTGGCGGGCGTGCTCGTCACGCCGATCACGCTCACCGGCTATGATGTCGGCCTCGCCTTCGCGCTGAAGGGCTTTGCGGCGGCGATGCTGGGCGGCATGGGTAATCCGGTCGGCGCACTGGTCGGCGGTCTCGTGCTCGGCATTCTCGAAGCCATGACGGCCGGCTATGTCAGCTCGCAATACAAGGATGCCGCCGCCTTCGTCGTCATCCTTGCCGTGCTCTTCGCCATGCCTCAGGGCTTCTTCGGCCGCAAGTCGCTGGATCGAGTGTGACCATGCGGCTCTCCGGTGCATCCCTCTCTTTGCTCGTGCTGGCAGCCCTCATCCTGCTGGCGCCGTTCTTCTTTCCCTCAACCTTCTACTACCGCGTCGGCGCGCTGATCTTCGTCAACGGCCTTGCGGTCACAGGTCTCGTCATCCTCATCGGCCATGCCGGCCAGATCAGCCTCGGCCATGCCGGCTTTGCCGGCATCGGCGCTTATGCCTGCGCGCTGGCGCCCGTGCATCTCGGCCTGCATCCGGCCCTGGCGGCGCTGCTGGGTGCCGCACTCTCCGCGCTGATCGCCTATCTCGTCGGCCGGCCGATCCTGCGGCTCAAGGGCTATTATCTCGCCGTCGCCACGCTCGGTTTCGGCATTCTGGTCTCCATGGTGCTCTCCAACGAAACCGGCCTCACCGGCGGCCCGGATGGCATGGCCGTGCCCGAGCTTGGCCTGCGCGCCCTGTTGAAGGCCATCGGCATCGACCTCTCCAATGCCGTCTTCTGGTACGCCTTTTCCGGTCTCGTTCTCCTGCTCGGCGCCTGGCTGGCGCTCAACCTCTATGACAGCGCCACCGGCCGGGCCCTGCGCGCCGTGCATGGTTCGGAGATCGCGGCGCGCACCGTCGGCATCGACGTCGCCCATAACAAGCTCGTCGCCTTCGTGATTTCGGCCGTCTACGCCTCCGTGTCGGGATCGCTTCTGGCGCTGCAGAACAAGTTCGTCACGCCTGACATTGCCGGCTTCATGCATTCGGTGGAAATGGTGACCATGACCGTGCTCGGCGGTGCCGGCTCGGTCATCGGCGCCATCCTCGGCGCGGCCATCCTGACCATGCTGCCGCAGGTTCTGACAGTGTTTCAGGAATATGAGCAGCTGATGCTCGGCCTGATCATGATGCTGGTGATGATCTTCCTGCCGGAGGGGCTGCTGCCCTCGCTGGCGCGGCGCATCCGGGGGAGGGGCCCATGAGCCTGTTGCAGATCGAAGGGCTGGGCATTGATTTCGGCGGCCTGCGCGCCGTCCACGATGTCGGCTTCAGCCTGAAGCCGGGCGAGGTCGTCTCCGTCATCGGCCCGAACGGCGCTGGCAAGACGACCCTGTTCAACATGATCTCCGGCGCCTACCAGCCCGGACGCGGCCGCGTGGTGCTGGATGGCGAGGAGGTGACGCGCATGCCGCCGCATCTTCTTGCACGGCGTGGTCTGTCGCGCACCTTCCAGAACCTGCAGATCTTCCAGAACATGACCGTCCTGGAAAACGCCATGGTTGGCCATCACCTCTACGAACGCGGCTCGGTGCTCGCCGATCTGCTGGCGCTGCCCGCCACGCGGCGGCGCAGCCGGCAGGCGGCCGACAATTCCCGCCGCCTGCTCGATCGCGTCGGCCTCGGCCGCGCCGCCGAACAGGAGGCGGGCGCGCTTTCCTACGGCGCGCTGAAGCGTCTGGAAATTGCCCGCGCGCTCGCGCTCAATCCGCGCGTCCTGCTGCTGGACGAGCCGGCCGCCGGCTGCAACGCGGTGGAGACGGAAGAGATCGATCATCTCATCGCTGCTGTCGCGGCCGAGGGTGTGGCGATCCTTCTTGTCGAGCATGACATGAAGATGGTCATGCGCATTTCCAACCATATCGTCGTTCTCGACCATGGCGAAAAGATCGCCGAAGGCGAGCCGGCGGCAGTGGCGCGCAATGCCCGCGTCATCGAAGCCTATCTGGGCACCCAGGCAGGGGAGGCCGGCCATGCTGACAGTTGAGGGATTGCGCTCGCGCTACGGCCGCATCGAGGTGCTGCACGGCCTCGATCTAGAGGTGGCCTCCGGCGAGATCGTCACGGTGGTTGGCGCCAATGGTGCCGGCAAGACAACGCTTCTGAAATGCCTATCGGGCGTTCAGCCGGTCACGGCCGGCTCCATCGTCTTCCGTGGCGAGGCACTGACGACCGTGCCCGCCCACGCCCGTCTCCAGCGCGGCATCGCGCAGTCGCCGGAAGGGCGGCAAATCTTCACCAATCTCTCGGTGGAGGACAATCTGCGGCTCGGCGCCTATCTCTTCCGCGATGAGCGGGTGGAGCGCGACATGCAGGATGCCTTCGCGATGTTTCCGATCCTGAAGCAGAAGCGAAACCTTGCGGCCGGTGGCCTCTCCGGCGGTCAGCAGCAGATGCTAGCCATTGCCCGCGCGCTCATGGGCCGTCCGTCCTGCCTGCTTCTCGATGAGCCCAGCATGGGGCTGGCGCCGCTGCTGGTCGCCCAGATCTTCGAGGTCGTCAAAGGCCTGAAGAGCCTCGGCGTCACCGTGCTGCTGGTCGAACAGAATGCCTTCGGCGCGCTCTCCATCGCCGACCGGGGCTATGTCATGGAGACGGGGCGGATCACCATGGCCGGCCCCGCCGCCGAACTGATCGCCGACGAGCGCATCCGCGCCGCCTATTTGGGACTTTGAACAGCATGACCATCACCATCACCCGTCAGGCCTCCATCGCGGTCGTCACCGTCGATCATCCCCCCGTCAACGCGCTCGCGCGCGCCGTACGCCAGGGCCTGGTCGATGCCGTTGCCACACTCGATACCGAGCCCGGCATCGATGCCGTCGTGCTCACCTGCGCCGGACGCACCTTCATTGCCGGGGCCGATGTCAGCGAGTTCGACAAGCCGCCGGAAGCCCCGCATCTGCCCGATGTCGTGGCGGCCATTGAGACGGCCGCAAAACCGTGGATTGCCGCCATTCACGGCAGCGCGCTCGGCGGCGGGCTCGAGATCGCGCTCGGCTGCGCGTATCGGCTGGCCGTCACGGGTGCCTCGCTCGGCCTGCCTGAAGTCAAGCTCGGCCTCATTCCCGGCGCCGGCGGCACGGTGCGCCTGCCGCGTCTGGTTGGCGCGGCGGCGGCCATCGACATGGTCACCACGGGCACGCCGGTGAAAGCCCCGAAGGCGCTCGCCATCGGCCTCATCGACCGCGTCATAGAGGGCGACCTTCTGGCCGGGGCGATCGCCTTTGGGCAGGAGACGGCCGGACAATCCGCGCCCGTTCCGCTCTCCAGCCGTCCCGCCCCCGAGACGGCACCTGATATATGGGAGAAAGCAGCAGCCCAGGTGAGCGCGAAAGCCAAGGGAGAAGCCGCGCCGCTGCGCGCACTGGCCTCGCTGCAGGCCGCCTGCACGCGCGACTTCCCGGCGGCCATGGCCTTTGAACGCGAGACCTTCCTGTCGCTGCGCGCGTCCAGCGAGGCGGCGGCGCTGCGGCATGTGTTCTTTGCCGAGCGCGCCGCGCCCCGTCCGCCGGAACTGGCGGGCGTGACGGCGCGCGCGCTCTCCACCGGAGCCGTCATTGGCGGCGGCACCATGGGCGCCGGCATTGCCGCTGCCCTGCGCGATGCCGGCCTGCCGGTGGTGCTGATCGAGCGGGACCGGGAAGCCGCCGATCGCGGCCTTGCCAATCTGCGCGCCATCTATGACGGCTCCGTCAAGCGCGGACGCCTGACACCCGCGGAGGCCGAGGCGCGCCTGGCCGGCATCACCGCCAGCGACGACTACGCCATGCTTTCCGAAACGCACCTCGTTATTGAGGCGGTCTTCGAGGATCTCGCGGTCAAGCGCGCCGTCTTCGAGCGCCTGTCTGCGGTCTGCCGGCCGGACGCGGTGCTCGCCACCAACACCTCCTATCTCGACCCCGCCGAGATCGCCGCCGGCCTTCGCAACCCGGAGCGCTTCCTTGGCCTGCACTTCTTCAGCCCGGCGCATGTCATGAAGCTGCTGGAAATCGTGCCGACCGACGACACGGCGCAAGACGTGCTGGCGACCGGATTTGCCCTTGCCCGGCTGCTCGGCAAGATCCCGGTTCGCGCCGGCATTTGCGATGGCTTCATCGGCAACCGCATCCTGAAGGTGACGCGCGCCCAGGCCGAGCGCCTGCTGCTCAACGGCGCAACACCCGCCGCGGTCGATGCCGCCATGCGCGCCTTCGGCCTGCCCATGGGCCCCTTCGAGGCACAGGATCTCGGCGGCCTCGACATTGCCGCCTTCCAGCGCAAGGCCGCCCGCGCCCGTGGCGAGACGCCCTTTGCCCCCGTTGGCGAACGCCTGTGCGCCGCCGGCCGCCTTGGCCAGAAGACGCATGGCGGCTGGTACGATTACGCGGCCGGCAACCGCACGCCCCAGCCCTCGGAGACGGTGGCCGCCATCATCGCCGAGGAAGCGGCGGGCCGCCCGCATCTCAGCTTCGATGCCGAGCGTTTGGCGGATGCGATCGTGCTGCCCATGGTCAACGAAGCCTGCCGCATTCTGGAAGAGGGCGTGGCGCTGCGGGCCGGAGATATCGATCTCGTCAAGATCCACGGTTACGGCTTCCCCCGTTGGCGCGGCGGTCCGATGCGCTATGCCGAGGCGCGCGGTCTTGCCGATATTGCAAAGTCGCTGACGGAGCTGGCGGCGGATGGCTTGGCTGACCCGCCCTGTACAGGACTTCAAAGAGCGGTCGTAGCAGGCAACTTCTCCTGCCTGACAACGCACGCTTGATAGCGAACCCAAGATCCTATGTTCGGATCCCGCGAAGGTCCGTGAATTAGTATAAAGGAAGCGCAAATTGGAACTGCCTGAACGCGAAAGCATGGAATTCGACGTCGTGATCGTGGGCGCAGGGCCGGCCGGTCTGTCGGCGGCGATCCGGCTGAAGCAGGTCAATCCGGACCTCACCGTCGTCGTGCTCGAAAAGGGTGCCGAAGTCGGCGCACATATCCTGTCCGGTGCCGTGGTCGATCCGATCGGTATCGACCGGCTGATCCCCGGCTGGCGCGAAGAGGCCGACCATCCGTTCAAGACGCCCGTCACCGACGACCAGTTCCTTTTCCTCGGTCCCGCCGGTTCGGTTCGTCTTCCGAATGCCCTGATGCCGCCGCTGATGAACAATCACGGCAACTACATCGTCTCGCTCGGCAATGTCTGTCGCTGGCTCGGCGCCCATGCCGAAGCGCTCGGCGTCGAGATCTATCCGGGCTTTGCGGCAACCGAAGTGCTCTACAATGACGAGGGCGCGGTCATCGGTGTTGCCACCGGCGACATGGGCATCGAAAAGAACGGCGAGCCAGGCCCGGCCTATACCCGCGGCATGGAACTGCTCGGCAAATATGTGCTGATTTCGGAAGGCGTGCGTGGCTCGCTCGCCAAGCAGCTGATCGCCAAGTTCGACCTGTCGCGCGAGAGCGATGTGCAGAAATACGGTATCGGCCTGAAGGAGCTCTGGCAGGTCAAGCCCGAGCACCACAAGCCGGGCCTCGTGCAGCACTCCTTCGGCTGGCCGCTTGGCATGAAGACCGGTGGCGGCTCCTTCCTCTACCATCTCGAAGACAACATGGTTGCCGTCGGCTTCGTCGTGCACCTCAACTACAAGAATCCCTATCTCTTCCCGTTCGAGGAATTCCAGCGTTTCAAGACGCATCCGGCGATCGCCAAGACCTTCGAGGGGGCTAAGCGTCTCTCCTACGGCGCCCGCGCGATCACAGAAGGCGGCTACCAGTCTGTGCCGAAACTCTCCTTCCCGGGTGGCGCACTGATCGGCTGTTCCGCCGGCCTCGTCAACGTGCCGCGCATCAAGGGCTCTCACAACGCTGTGCTCTCCGGCATGCTGGCGGCTGAGAAGATCGCCGCTGCCATCGCGGCCGGCCGCGCCAATGACGAGCCGATCGAGATCGAGAACGAATGGCGCTCCACCGATATCGGCAAGGATCTGAAGCGGGTTCGCAACGTCAAGCCGCTCTGGTCGAAGCTCGGCACGGCGCTCGGCGTTGGCCTCGGCGGTCTGGACATGTGGACCAACCAGCTCTTCGGCTTCTCCTTCTTCGGCACGCTGAAGCATGGCAAGACCGATGCCCAGTCGCTCGAGCCGGCAGCGCAGCACAAGCCGATTGCCTATCCGAAGCCGGACGGCGTCTTGACCTTCGACCGCCTGTCCTCGGTGTTTCTCTCCAACACCAACCACGAGGAAGACCAGCCGGTCCACCTCAAGGTCAAGGATATGGATCTGCAGAAGCGCTCCGAACTTGGCGTCTTCGCGGGACCGTCGACGCGCTACTGTCCCGCAGGCGTCTATGAATGGGTGGAGAAGGAGGGCGAGCAGACCTTCGTCATCAACGCCCAGAACTGCGTCCACTGCAAGACCTGCGACATCAAGGACCCGAACCAGAACATCAACTGGGTTCCGCCACAGGGCGGCGAAGGACCGGTCTATCCGAACATGTGATGCCAATTCAAAGAGCGGTCGGAAGACCACCCTATGATCATTCGCAGAGGACATAGTTGACTGACCGCTGCGATATTTGACAAGACGGTCATGGGGCCGCGTGAGCGCGAGTTCGTCCTGTTAAGCGGTCATTTTGTCAGAGAATGCTAAAGCCGGGATATCTCTGCCAAGTTCCATAATCTGTCTTATCTGATTTCAATGTGTAGCTGGGGCAGATTCCATTTTCAAATGCAACGAAGACAATAATGGCCATGGTTTCAGGAGGATGGAATGGCCCGCTCTTTTGTGCAGTTGAGTTTGGAAGCCACCTGATCCTGATTACTGAAATCATGCCTGAAGAGAGAAAAGAAGGGAGCAGCGCTAACGTGCTCTGGAGGCCGTGTGTTATGCTGTCGCCGGAATACATAAGGTTTCGCATAACATAAAGATATAGTTGGCGGCAGCTATCGGACCCGCCGGCGGGAATGCATCGTTCTCAAAATAGTCAGTTTGAAAATCAATGATCAGCAGAGCAGACTCGGCCATCATAGGTTTCGTTATGGCGATGTATTTTCGAACTGGATTGACCAAAATTTTTGTTCCCGGGGGAGAATGTTGTTGTCACTGACTTTGCGACAGATCGAGGTGATCCGGGCGATCATGGTGGCGGGTACGATTGCCGGTGCGGCACGGTTGATGAACGTGGCACAGCCGGGGGTCAGCCGCACCGTCAAGCACATAGAGGGATCGCTCGGCATCAAGCTCTTCGTGAAGAAGGGTGGGCGGTACGTGCCGACTGCCGAAGCTCGTGATGTCTTCGTGCAGATCGAGGAAGTGCATCGCAAGATCGATCAGTTGCAGTTTTCGATTACGCAACTGGAGCGGGGTCGCGACGTGGAACTGTCGCTCGGATCGGTGCCCAGCATCGCAAATGTCATGGTGCCGCGCGCCGTCGCCAAGCTGTTCCAACACTATCCACAGATCAAGCTGAACTTCGAAATCCTCAAGATCGAGGAGGCTATTGATTACCTGCTTTTGAACAAGGGAGAGGTCGTCGTGATGAGCTATCGCCTCGACCATCCCTCCATTGTTTTCGAACCGCTGGCGCGCGGTCGGCTGGTCTGCATCGCCTCTTCTAATCACCCCATTGCTACCCAGAAGAGTATCTGCGCCCGCGACATCATCAGGTATCCCCTGATCGGTATCGACCCGAAAGATCCGTATGGCGCAATCATGGCGGATATCTTTGCCCGGCAGAACCTGGTTTACGACATTGCGATCCGCGCGCGATTCGGCACAACGGTATGCCGGTTGGTGGAACATAATCTGGGAGTTGCTGTGCTTGACGCCTTCACGGTCGCCGAAATCGGCTCCGCTAGCCTTGCAATCATTCCCATCGAAGAAGAAACAACCTTCCAAACATATGTCGCCTTCCGTGCAGATGCAGCGCTTTCGAGCTATGCAGAGCGCTTTGTGAAGCTGTTGAGAGGTCTGATGGAGGATCATATGAACAAGCAGATCATTCATAACATTTCGGCATGATCCATGCTCAAAATGGTATTTGCGTTATGTCAAGGAATAGAAAAAGATGATCACGCCTGCACAAGCAGGATCCGGGGCATGCGGAGGAGGATCCGCAGCCACCTCAAACACCACTGCCCGGGGGTACGGGAGGAGAACAATATGCTGAAGACACTCATGGGGGCGGTTGCCCTCAGCTTGGCCGCATCTTTCGCGATGGCGAACGATTTTCCGAAACAGGATCTGCAAGGCGTGATCCAGTGGGGCGCCGGCGGCAGCACCGATCTGGTCATGCGTTCGGTCGCACCGCACGTCGAAAAGGAACTCGGTCGTTCGATCGTGATGACCAACAAGACCGGCGGCGTCGGCGTAATCGCCACCCAGTTCGTGTCGACTCAGCCGGCTGATGGCTACACCTTACTGATGAGCGCGGAGAACCCGCAGCTCTACAAGGTCATGGGCCTGTCCAACCTCGACTATTCGAACTTCTATCCGGTCAACGTGCTGGCACGCGGCATTCCGGTCATTGTGGCTAACAAGGACGCACCGTTCAACACCTTCAAGGAACTGGTGGAATACGTTCAGAAGAACCCCGGCAAGGTGCGCATGGGGTCGACCGGCCCGGGCGGTCTGCCATCGGTTGTCGGTTCCATGCTGTCCAGCAAGCTGGATTTCAAGGTCACGGCCGTTCCCTTCGATGGTGATGGGCCGGCGCTGACCGCCATGCAGGGTGGCGCTGTCGAATTCATGCCTGCCGTTCTCGGCGCTGCCGTCGAACATGTGAAAGCCGGCCGCATCAAGATCCTGGCGATCTTCGACAAGCAGGCAAGCCCGGTCCTGCCGGACGCCCGCCCGATCACCGCCGATTATCCGCAGTTCGAAAGCCTGCTGCCCTGGGGCCCGTTCTTCGGCGTCTTCGTCAAGTCGGAAACCCCGGATGACGTGAAGGCAAAGCTGGTGGACGCCTTCAAGAAGGGCGCCAACAACGAAGCCTTCCAGAAACTTCTTTCCGATCGCGGTTATGTCTCGATGAACGTGTCGGGCGATGAAGCCAACAGCTTCCTGAAGAAGTGGCAGTCCACGACCTCCTGGGTTGTCTATGACGCCGGCATGGGCAAGAAGTCGCCGGAAGAATTCGGCATCCCGAAGCCCTGATGAATTTTTCGAGCGCAACGACCGGTACTGATGCCGGTCGTTGCCGCCACTCATTTTGCATCAACCCGCTAATTTGACGGTTCCGGGCACCATGGATTTGCTGCCCCGCGACCGGGGGAGCATCTCATGCAAGAACAGCCAACCACACGCCGGCCCGGCGAAGTGGTCTTCACGCTCATCCTGCTGATTGGCAGCCTTGTCCTTCTCTGGCAGGCCTATGCCATTTCTGGCTTCAGCGCCCTGAGTTCGGCGGGAGCATTTCCGATGGCCATGTCTGCGGTTATGGTCGCGTCAATCGCCATCATCCTTGCCAAGACCTTGCGAAAGCCCGCTCCCGCGGCCGTTCTTGAACGGCTCCGCACTGAAATCCTGCCGGCAACGGTGGTGGTGTTCTGCGGGCTGATCCTGGTTTACAGCCTGATCCTGGACTGGTTGGGCTTTATCCCGTCATCCTTCCTTTTTCTGCTGGCGTCGATCACGTTTCTCCAGGGCGGCCGGTTCAAGCGGGCGTTTGGCCTTTCGGTGCTCTCCATCATCTGCGTTTATGTCGTGTTTCGCCTGGTGTTCCAGGTTGTACTGCCCGAGGGGCTGATCCCGGAACGCGCCATCATTGCCTGGGTCCAATCATTCTTTGCGGCAGGAACCTGATACCATGGAAGCCTTGAGCTATCTCTTTTCTTCGTGGATCCAGCCGGATCTCCTGTTTCTCACCGCTCTCGGCGCTTTTGCCGGCATCTATATCGGCGCCATTCCCGGCCTCTCGGTCACCATGGCGGTGTCGATCCTGATCTCGTTTACCTTCAGCTGGGAGGTAAACCCCGCGCTTGCCCTGATGAACGGCATCTTCATGGGGGGCGTCTATGGTGGTTCGCGTACCGCCATCCTCCTCAACATTCCCGGCGCGCCGGCGGCAATTGCCACCAGCCTTGACGGCTACCCGATGGCCAAGAAGGGCGAGGCAGGACAGGCGATCGGCCTCTCCACGGTCATGTCCTTCATTGGCGGACTCGTTGGTATCGTCGTGCTGGCCATTGCCGCGCCGACGATCAGCGAATTCGCCATCAAGTTCCAGCCGCGCGACTACATGCTGATCGCCGTGATGGGCATTCTGCTTGTCGGCGCGCTCTCCGGCGAAAGCCTGGCGAAGGGCGTGTTCGCAGGTGCTTTCGGCATCCTGCTCGGTTCCGTTGGTCTTGACCCCATGACCGCCGAACAGCGTTTCACGTTCGGCTCCGTCTCGCTGATGAACGGCATCTCCTCCATCGCTCTGATGATCGGCATGTTCGGTGTCTCGGAAGCGCTGCTGCAGCTCCATCATCTGAATGCCCAGGCAGTGAAGCAGAAGATTGACCGCATCGTGCCTCTGTGGGGCGATATCAAGCGCCATCTGTCGCTGACGCTGCAATCGTCCGGCATCGGCGTCATCATCGGCGCGCTGCCGGGCACCGGCGGGGATATTGCCGCGCTGATGGCCTATGACCACGCCAAGCGCATCACCAAGAACCCGGAAGTGCCCTTCGGCCAAGGCGCCAAGGAAGGCCTGATCGCGCCGGAAAGCGCCAACAATGCCGCCGTTGGAGGTGCGTACATCCCGATGCTGACGCTCGGCATTCCGGGCGATGCGGTCACCGCCGTCATCATCGGCGCGCTGTTCATCCACGGCCTCAACCCGGGACCGCTGCTGCTTCTCGAAAAACCGGACATGTTCTGGTTCACCGTCGGCAACCTCGTGCTCGCCGATATCTTCATGCTGATCTTTGGCCTAACCGGCATCCGCATCTTTACCAAGATCATTGAGTGCCCGAAGGCGGTGCTCTTCCCGCTCATCCTGCTGCTCAGCGTCGTCGGCGCCTATTCGATCAACAACTCGGTTGCGGATGTCTGGTGGATGCTTGGCTTCGGCGTGTTCGGCTACTTCATGAAGCTCTACGGATACCAGGTGGCCCCGGTCATTCTGGGCATCATCCTCAGCCGTCTGATGGACGACAACTGGCGCCGCGCCATCATCTCCGAACGCGAGAGTCTGCCGGACTTTGCGCTCGGCATCCTCACAAGCCCGCTTTCGGCGACCCTTCTAGGCATCATCGTCTTCGTGCTGTTCACGCAGACCCGTTGGTGGAAGCGCCGCTTCGGAGCGGCACCGACATCCGTCGATGCCATCAAGTCCAACTGATAGGAGGATTGCCAGCATGACCGCAAAGACCATCCGGCTTGGCCTCATCGGCGATAACATCGCCGCGTCACAGTCGCCCCGTCTGCATGAGATCGCGGGTCGTCTCTGCGGTCTCACCGTCACCTACGAGCGTCTGGTTCCGCTGCAGCGGAACCAGACCTTCGAACAGGTTTTTGCCTTCTGCGGTGAAGAACGCTTTACCGGCATTAACGTCACCTATCCCTACAAGGAACGTGTTGTTGGCATGCTGGATGTGACCGACCCCGCCATTCGTCAGATCGCGGCCTGCAATACCGTTCTCTTTGGAGCGGGCACGCCGCGCGGGTTCAATACCGATTATAGCGGCTTTGTCCGCGGTTTCCGCACAGCCTTCGGGCATGATGCCGCGCCCGGCCGTGTGGCCATGATCGGCGCGGGCGGTGTCGGCAAGGCGGTGGCCTTCGGGCTGGTGGAACTCGGGTGCCGTCATCTCAACCTATTTGACCGCGATCAGGCGCGTGCCAAGGGGCTTGCCGCGGCCGTGCGCCAAGCGGCACCTGATCTGATCGTCGAGGTGGTGTCGTCCGCGGATGATGCCGTGGAAGGCGCCGATGGGCTGATCAACTGCACGCCGCTCGGCATGGTCGGTTATGCCGGGTCCGCCGTGCCGGAGAGCGGCCTCACCGGCGCGCGCTGGGCATTCGATGCCGTCTATACGCCGGTGGATACGGAGTTCCTGCTGGCGGCCAAGGCGGCAGGTCTCTCGATCATGAGCGGATACGAGCTGTT
Organism: Affinirhizobium helianthi; assembly: GCF_042680945.1. NCBI lineage: Bacteria > Pseudomonadati > Pseudomonadota > Alphaproteobacteria > Hyphomicrobiales > Rhizobiaceae > Affinirhizobium > Affinirhizobium helianthi. The sequence continues at coordinate 47,943 of NZ_JBHUEQ010000008.1, forward strand.
TTTCTTCCAGGGCGTTGATGCCTTCCGCCTGTTCACCGGGCGGGATGTGGATCAGGCGGCCTTGCGGCTGGCTTTAAAGCAGGTTGAGGGAGTGAGCGTGTGATAAAAACCTCGATTGCGACCGTCTCGATCAGCGGTGACCTTCCGGAGAAACTGAATGCCATTGCCAAGGCGGGCTTTAGCGGGGTTGAGATCTTCGAAAACGACCTCCTGATCCACGATGCTTTGCCCGCCGATGTACGACGCATGGTTAGCGATCATGGGTTGGAGATCTCGCTCTTCCAGCCGTTCCGCGATTTCGAGGGCATGCCCGAGCCCTATCGCAGCCGCTGCTTTGACCGGGCGGAGCGCAAGTTCGACATCATGGAGCAGCTGGGCACGAACCTGATGCTGGTCTGCTCGAATGTCTCTCCCGTCTCGCTCGGCGGCATCGACCGGGCGGCGGCCGATTTCCGCGAGCTTGGCGAAAGGGCCGCAAAGCGCGGCCTGCGTATCGGCTACGAGGCGCTCGCTTGGGGACGCCACATCAATGACCATCGCGATGCCTGGGAAATCGTGCGCCGCGCCGATCATCCGAACATCGGCCTCATCCTAGACAGTTTCCACACGCTGTCTCGCAAGATCGATCCGGAAAGCATCCGCTCGATCCCCGGCGACAAGATCTTCTTCGTCCAGCTGGCCGATGCGCCGCAGATCGATATGGATCTCCTTTACTGGAGCCGCCACTTCCGCAACATGCCCGGCGAAGGCGATCTGCCGCTCGTGCCCTTCATGGCGGCGATTGCTGCCACCGGTTATGACGGGCCGTTGTCCTTGGAAATCTTCAACGACCAGTTCCGCAGCGGTTCGGCGCGCCTGATTGCGGAGGATGGCCATCGCTCGCTTCTCAACCTGATGGATGACGTGAGGCGGGCGGCACCCGATCTCAAGGTGACGACTGACGATGTGCCGCCGCGCATCGCCGTGGAGGCCGTCGAGTTCGTCGAGTTCGCAGCTTCGCCGGAGGACGCCGATGACCTGGTGGCACTCCTGACGACGCTCGGTTTCGTTAAGGCCGGACAGCACAAGAACCGCAAGGTCGATCTTTACCAGCAGGGCGAGATCCGCATCGTCATCAACACCGATCCGGACAGTATCGCCAGTTCCTCCTATTCCGTGCACGGCGTCAACGTCTATGCCTTCGGTCTGCGCGTGGCAGATGCTAGGCGGGCGGTCGAACGGGCGCTTGCTATGGGAGCGGAAGTGTTTTCCGAGCCGCGTCGTCCGGGCGAGGCGGCGGTGCCCGCGGTCACCGCCAGCGGTGGCGAGATCATCTATTTCATCGATGGCAGCGATGCACTGGGAGAGATCTGGTCGAAGGAGTTTGACCTCGCGCCGACCTCCACCACGGGCGCCGGCCTGACGCGCATCGATCATCTGGCACAGACAACCCGTTACGACGAGATGCTAAGCCTGCTTCTGTTTTACACGGCGATCTTCGATGTCAGTCGGTCCAGTATGGTGGATGTTGCCGATCCGGGCGGCCTCGTGCGCAGCCAGGCGATCCATGCCGCAGATGGCCGGTTCCGGGTGACGATCAACGGCGCGGAAAGCCGCAAGACCTTTGCCGGCCACTTCCTGACGGAAGGTTTTGGCGCGGGCGTGCAGCATATCGCCTTCCAGACAGGTGATATCTTCGCTACAGCCACGGCGCTGAAGACCTGCGGTCTGGAGCCGCTGCCAATCTCCCAGAACTATTACGATGACCTGGAAGCCCGTTTCGGCCTGATGCCGGATTTCGTCGATCGGCTGCGCGACCTCAGCATTCTCTACGATCGTGACAATGACGGGGAATATTTCCAGCTTTACAGCCGCACCTTCGGCGAAGGTTTCTTCTTCGAGATCATCGAGCGCCGCAACGGCTACAACGGATATGGCGCAGCAAATGCGATTTTTCGGATAGCTGCACAACGTAGATTGTCCAGGCCGGTAGGGCTACCGAGCGGGTAAACGAAAAACAAGTCCCTTGCAGCCTCACTGCAGATAATCGGGGCTTGTCGCAAACATTTACGGAGCGCGCGATTATCCCGTGAGCATCTTTGACTTCATGCTTTATT
>NZ_JBHUEQ010000009.1:0-6147 GCF_042680945.1 Affinirhizobium helianthi
AAACGCTCTGCTGAAAAACAACCGAAAATGGGTCCCAAAGATGGCTTGATCAAAACGGATACTCTAACCTCGTTTTCGTGACCGGACATTCGACAGCTCGCTCCCAAAATGGCAACATGCTGTCAATGATCCAGGAGGAGGAAGGTTCCTATTGTTTGGGCCGAAAGGCTCCATAGAGGTGACAAGGCGGGCCTTTGCGAGAAGCGCGTACGATTAGGCATCATCAACATCCGATGAGGCAGGCGCCAACGGCTGAGGGTTACCACTTGCTCCCGCCTGCGATCCTGGAGGAGGAACCGAGTTGTTTCCGGATGCCGCTGGCCATTCAACTGATAAAGATCTCAGGCTGCATCTTTCGAACTGGGCAGCCCCTCTGACATCCGATCCCAACGAATAGCGACGGCTGATCAATCAAACGATTGCCATGGCAATAGATAATCCGGAGATCTTCAATTCCTGCTGCGCCAAGCAATGCAGCCGTCAATAACAGGATTGATCCGACTTGGGACTAACACGGCAGGAGCGATGAGACGTTTTCGTGGCGGCGAAATTGGCAAGCATGACGGGCAGGGAAGTTCCACTGACTTTGGCTCGATCCTTCCTCCTGAAAGACGGGATGTAATCTGATAAGCCGGTTAATAGCCTCACCCGCCGCGCTCTGCCCGCCCTCGTTCACCTTGTGGTCTTACGGGTCAATCCGTGAGCCTGATCTGCAATTTCACGTCCTCGGGAAGAGCTTTGGCTGCCCTTTCGAAAGCGGCAATGCTTTCATCAAATGAGAAGGTATCGGTGATCAATGGCTTCAGATCGACCTTGCCGGAGGCAATCAGGTTTACCGCGCGATCGAAATTGTTGGCGTAGCGAAACACGGTTTCGATACGTGCTTCCTTAAAGATGGAGGCGGGAACATCGAAGTTGACAGGTTCGACCGGCAATCCGACCAGAACAAGGGTCCCACCCGGGCGCAGGAGGTCGAAAATGCCATCATAGGCGCGGGGGCTGCCGCTTGCCTCAAACACCACGTCCGCACCCCATCCGTCGGTGGCCTTATGTATGGTCTCCTTGAGAGACTGTTCCTTGATGTTGACGGGCGTTATTCCGGCATATTGGCTGGCGATCCTGAGTTTCGCGGCACTCAGATCCGAGATGAAAACACGGGCGCAGCCGCCCGCCAGGGCCGCAATCGCGGTCATAATGCCGATAGGCCCACAACCGATAACGACGGCAACGTCTCCAGGCGTTATGCGCGCCCGCGTCGCGGCCTGCATCCCGACCGCGAACGGCTCAATCATGGCGCCTTCGGCAAAAGACACGTTGTCCGGAAGCTTGTACGTAAAGGCAGCGGGATGAACGACCTCCGGCGTCAATACGCCATGGATTGGAGGCGTTGCCCAGAAACGTACATCAGGATCGACGTTGTAGATGCCGAGCTTGGAGGCGCGCGATTCCATGTTCGGAACACCCGGCTCCATGCAGACACGATCTCCAACCCGAAGATTGCTGACGCTGGAACCGACCTCGATAACGGTACCGGCCGCCTCATGTCCCAGCACCATGGGCTCGCGGACAACGAAGGAGCCAATTGCGCCATGGGTGTAATAATGGACATCGCTGCCACAGACGCCAACGGTATGAATGGCAATCTTCACATCGTTGGGACCGACGACGGAGGGTAGATCAATGTCGCGTAGCGATAGTTCGCCTTTGCGTTCCAGAACCAGAGCCTTCATTTCAATATTCCTCCTTTAAAGTGCCAGTTCATTCTCTGTGAAGATATAGATGCTGCGGTTCAATGCCAGCGCCGATGGAAGCGCCGGAGGAAATATCCGGCCGACTATTCGTGAGCATGATGGTGGTTTCGTCCCCGGCGCTGGTATAAAGCTGTGCGGACCCACCCAGTGTCTCGCTGAAATCCAGCGCTAGAGCGTCTCAGTGGCGAAGAGAGCATTCGGCCATAAAGTTTGAAGCCGTCACCGCTTCCTTCTTGATCAATTCTTGATGTATATCCCGTTGACATATCCCCTTGTGCACCTAGATAATGTTGTATTCAGCAATTGGAGGTTCCCGATGGAGCAGGGCGCAGTTTTCCAGAGCAATCGCAGCCAGGCCGTTCGTCTGCCCAAGGCAGTCGCTCTACCAGACGATGTCAAACGCGTGGACATCGTGGCTTTTGGGCGGACACGCATCATCGCGCCTGTGGGGGAGGTGTGGGATAGCTGGTTCGACGGTGACGCCGCCACCTCCGATTTTATGTCCGAGCGCCATCAGCCGGCTGCGCAGGAGCGTGAAGCCTTCTAATGCTGAAATACATGCTGGATACCAATATCTGCATTTTCACGATCAAGAACCGGCCACAGCATGTTCGCGAAGCCTTCAATAGGCACAGCAACCAGCTTTGCATCAGTTCCGTGAGCTTGATGGAACTGATCTACGGGGCCGAAAAATCTGCCCGTCCGGAACAAAATCTCGCTGTTGTTGAAGGCTTCGCTGCGCGCTTGGAAGTGCTCGATTACGATGCCCTCGCCGCAAGTCATAGCGGCCAATTGCGCGCAGAGCTTGCCAGCAACGGAACACCGATCGGTCCCTATGATCAACTGATCGCTGGACATGCACGCTCGAAAGGCTTGATATTGGTGACAAACAATCGACGGGAATTCGAACGTGTCCCAGGTTTGCGTGTGGAAGACTGGTCATCGCCTTTGGAATAAGCAATTGCGCAATTGCGTGAACCAACAGACTGGCCTGAGCGTATTTCACACAAATGCTGGAGCGGAACTCGGCGCACCTGCTGACTGACGGCAGAGCCAAGGCTGGCCCCGTGCAAGCTCCGAAAGCGTTTTCGTATCTAACAGAAACACAATAACGCTCTAATTCTTTGTTTTTACGCATTTCCGGCCGGAAAGCCGCTACGTACTTTTCTCAGGTAAATGCTCGGAATCGCTCGAACCAGTGGAAGCGACATGAAATTTGGCACAAGCGGACTGCGTGGCCTCGTCGCCGATCTTCAGGGACATGCTTCGGCACTCTATGCAACGGCATTTGCAGAACATCTTTTGCGAAACGGTTTGGTCAGAAGCGGTGATCGCATTTTCATTGGCGAGGACTTTCGCCCATCCAGCGCAGACATCGCATCCACCTGCATTGGAGCGCTGCAACGTTCGGGCTTAAATCCGGTCAGTTGCGGAGCCTTGCCGACGCCCGCACTTGCCCTCTATGCCATGTCGCAAAACTGCGCGTCGTTGATGATTACCGGGTCGCACATTCCTGCCGACCGGAACGGCATCAAGTTTTATCGGCCTGATGGCGAGATCGACAAAGATGACGAACGTGCCATCAGCGCCATAGCTGCGGAAATTGAATCGCGCCTGATTGATCTGACTCCAGGAATCGCACCCAGTGAGGCGTCAGGCGCTATCGCTCTTTTTCGAGCGCGCACCGGCAACATCTTACCCGCCAACGCTCTGAGCGGTTTGAGGATTGGCATCTATCAACATAGCAGCGTGGCCCGCGATCTATTGGCCGAAACGATTGAAGCCTATGGGGCGGAAATCGTAATCTTGGGCCGATCAGACGCATTCATTCCGCTGGACACAGAGGCAGTTGCGCCAGAAACTATTCATCTCCTGAAAGGGTGGGCCGCCAGCCACCGTCTTGATGCCATTGTCTCCACGGACGGCGACGGCGACCGTCCGCTCGTGAGCGATGAAAGAGGGGAGCCTCTGCGTGGCGACATCCTCGGGCTGCTGGTTGCGCAATATCTGGCGGCAGACAGTGTCGTCACGCCTGTCACCTCAAACTCAGGCATCCAAAAGTCTGGACGCTATTCCGTCACAAGAACGCGGGTCGGCTCCCCTTACGTCATTGCAGGCATGAACCAGGCTTTGGCCTCCGGAAAAACCAATGTAATAGGCTTCGAAGCCAATGGCGGTGTTCTGACAGGAAGCGATTTCCATCTCGGTGACAGAAGCTTAATCGCGCTGCCGACGCGCGACAGCTTTCTGCCTGTGTTGGTAAGTCTGTTTCATCGTGCGAAAGACGGCAGCCCCTTTTCCTCGGTGGTCTCCGCCTTGGATCTGCCGTTTTCCACGGCCGACCGGATCGAGAATTTCCCCGTCGAAAGCAGCGCCTCACTGATGGCCCATCTCACTTCTTCGGCAGAAAGCCGGTCGGAGTGGTTGAGGCCGATCGGGGAGGTGGGATCCACGGATCTGACAGACGGATTGAGAGTGACGCTGAAGGATGGCGGCATCCTGCATTTTCGCCCATCCGGAAACGCGCCCGAAATGCGCTGCTATGTGGAAGCGTCCGATGAGCAGGCAGCGAAGAGACTGCTTGAACAGGGGATAGCAGCCCTTAAAGGCTGGGCTGGCGCCGTTTGAATGTACAGTTGTTCATTCAGGGAAGTTGAGCTTGTGCTTGCGTGGAGAAACGTATGACCCAGAAGATCATTCCAGTCATCATGGCTGGCGGCAAGGGCACGCGTCTGTGGCCGCTTTCCCGGGCCGCCGCGCCCAAGCAATTCATTCAGGTCGTCAACGAAAAAACTCTCTTCCAGGAAACGCTGGAGCGGGTCGCCGACCCTGCCATTTATGAAGCGCCAGTCGTCATTACCAATCAGGATTTCCGGTTTCTCGTCGCAGAGCAATCTCGCGCAGTGGCCGCGACACTATCCGGTATCTTGCTGGAGCCTGTCGCGCGCAACACAGCAGCGGCCATTGCCGCGGCGGCAGTCTTCCTGGGCAAATCCTTTGGCGAGAACGCCATTCTTCAGTTGCTTGCAGCGGATCACGACATCGATGCGGGCGAACACTATAGGCAGGCCATCACAACAGCCCGCGAAATGGCGGGTCTCGGGAAGATTGTAGCCTTCGGTATCACCCCGACAGAGCCAGCAACGGGCTACGGCTATATCGAACAAGGCTCCCAGCTGATCCCCGGCGTCTATGAAATAAAGCGCTTCATTGAGAAACCTCAGATTGAAAGAGCGCAAGAGATGATGGACGCTGGCGGATTCTTATGGAATTCCGGCATCTTCATGTCGCGGGTGGATCTCCTGATCTCAGAACTGCAAACCCATTCTCCCGACGTGCTTGGGGCGGCACGGGAGGCAGTCGAAAAGGCGTCCGTTGATCTCGATTTCGTGCGGCTGGATCAGGCAAGCTTTAGCAGCAGCCCGGATATCTCGATAGATTATGCTGTCATGGAGAAAACGCAGAATGCGGCCGTTGTTCCCTCGTCCTTTGAATGGTCCGACCTCGGCAGCTGGGATGCCGTCTGGAAGCTTTGCCAGAAAGACGACAAGGGTAATCTGGTGGTCGGCAACGCAAGCGTTCTGGATACCGAAGGTTCGCTCATTCTGTCACGGCATAGCCATCTGGCAGTGCAGGGGTTGAAGGATGTTGCGGTTATCGCTGCGGAAGATGCCGTCTATGTAGGGCGCCTGGAAGATGCCCAGAAGGTTGGCAGGCTGGTGAAAGATCTCGCCTCCCGCCAAGCGACAGCAAAGCTCACTCAAACACATCCCACGTCCTATCGCCCCTGGGGTGGCTATACATCACTCATGAACGATCAGCGTTTCCAGGTGAAAAGGCTCTTTGTGCTGCCAGGCAAGAAGCTCTCGCTTCAGAAACATTTTCACCGCTCCGAGCACTGGGTTTGCGTCAGAGGGACTGCAGAGGTGACAATCGGTGATCAGGTAATGTGCCTCCGGGAAAATGAATCGGTCTATGTCCCGCAAGGCGAACTGCACCGCTTATACAATCCAGGCAAGATCGTACTGGAAATCATCGAGGTGCAGACGGGCTCGTATCTTGGAGAGGACGACATCGTGCGAGTTTCCGATGATTTCGGACGTGATACAGCCTGAGCGGTCTGATATCCATCAGCTACGTTGCTCCTAAGACGCTATTCCGCGCGCCAGTCACACCCGGGGAGTGGGGCAGTCCAACTTTGCAGAAACAGGACAACTCAACTTTGCGGTGCTGGTTCCAGCTTGAATGCAACGCGACTTCGAAAGCTACAAGCATTGGCCTTCCAGAGCCAATAGATGTCTGCTGAATATCTCCTTTGGTGTTTGAAACGGGCTTGTCGCAAACATTTACGGAGCGCGCGATTATCCCGTGAGCATCTTTGACTTCATGCTTTATT
>NZ_JBHUEQ010000010.1:0-21486 GCF_042680945.1 Affinirhizobium helianthi
CCTCCTCAGTTGGAACCTTGAATCACGATCTCACTAAAAAGGAAATCCTGAATGTCCACACGCCCTAAAGAACCATCCAGACCGCGCCAGCACCCAGACAGATCGGCCAACTGGCAAGTGCGACTGCGACCCCCCAATGGCGCTCAATGTCATCCTGGTCAGTCTCCAAGTCCGCCTGCCCAGCCACCAGCCTGTCTTCGGGCAGAGGACGGATCTCGGCAAGTTGGCCGGATATCGGATTTGAGCGCGGTTGAAATTCGATGATCTTGGACATCACGAGCGCCTCCCTCGCAGGTGAATTCCTGCAAGAGTGTACGCTCATTTTCAGCCCAAAGCCATATGCGGCAACCAATGCCTGCCGCAGCAGAATCAGAGAGCCTTTGGCCGCTCGATACGAATGACCTGCGGCTCCCCGGCAAGATAGCTACCGCTCTTGATGCCGGCCACTGCCGCACGCACAGAGTGCTCTGTCGTGGCATGGGTCACAAGAATGATTGTCTTCGCGTCAGAAGAACTTCCACCATTGGCGCGCTGCACAATCGATTCCAGCGAGATGCCGTTTTGTGCCATCTGGGTCGCCACATTGGCGAAAACGCCGGCACGGTCCAGCACGGTAAGCCGAATGAAATAGCCACCCTCATGGCTCTGCATTTCAGCCTGTCGATAGGGCAGAAGCGCATTCGCGGGATTGCCGAGGACAGGCACCCGCTGGGCGCCCGGACGGCTTTTCGCGATATCGGCAATATCGCCAAGAACAGCAGACGCCGTGGCATTGCCGCCAGCGCCGGGCCCGACCATCAGCAGCTCGCCAAGAATATCGGATTCGATTGCCACGGCATTGGTGACGCCATCGACCTGCGCAATGACGGAATCATGGGGCACCATAGTTGGATGCACCCGCTGTTCGATGCCGCTTGCAGTACGCTGCGCAACACCAAGCAGCTTGATGCGATAACCCAGATCGGCTGCTGCCGTGATATCTTCAATTGAGATATTGGAGATGCCTTCGAGGTAGATCTTGTCGGCAGCAATCTGCGTCCCGAAAGCAAGGGTGGTCAAAATGGCAAGCTTGTGCGCTGTGTCATTGCCTTCAATGTCAAAGGTCGGGTCAGCCTCGGCATAGCCTAGGCGCTGCGCCTCCTTCAGGCAAGCTTCGAAGGAGAGCCCCTCCTTCTCCATCCGCGTCAGGATGTAATTGCAGGTGCCGTTCATGATGCCGTAAACGCGGGAAATCGTATTGCCCGTCAAGGATTCGCGCAAAGCCTTGATCACTGGTATCCCGCCAGCAACCGCCGCCTCGAAATTCAGAAGAACACCTTTTTCTTCGGCAATCTGCGCAAGCTCAACGCCGCAGCGCGCCAGAAGCGCCTTGTTGGCCGTCACGACATGCAGCCCACGTGCAAGAGCCGCACGCACTGCCCTGTCGGCGGCACCTTCCGCACCGCCAATCAGCTCGACAAATACGTCGATATCTGCCTTCTCTGCAAGCTCCTCGGGCGTATCGAACCACTGCGCCGAAGAAAGATCGACACCACGATCACGCGAGCGGTCGCGGGCGCACACGGCAGTAATTTCAATGGCTCGACCGCATGTGACAGCCAGTTCATTCGCGCGCGTTTTCAGAATTTTCGCAAGCGAAGCGCCAACGGTGCCCAGACCCGCAATACCGATTTTGAGGGCGTCTGCCATAGTCTATGTCCTGTCGATAAAGATCGGGCGGCAGAACGCCGCCCTTCACGATGAAAACTTTAGCGGTGGGAATTCAACGAGATCACGTTATGAAGCGTATCATCCGCCGTGCCCAAAAAACGCTTGATGTTTCTCGCAGCCTGGCGAATGCGGTGCTCATTTTCCACCAGCGCAATACGAACATAATCATCGCCGTGTTCGCCAAATCCAATGCCGGGTGCAACGGCCACATCGGCCTTTTCGATCAGAAGCTTGGAAAACTCCAGCGAACCGAGATGACGGAACTTCTCCGGCACAGGCACCCAGGCGAACATTGATGCGGCCGGTGGCGGAACATCCCAGCCAGCCCGGCCGAAGCTCTCCACCATTACATCACGGCGACGCTTGTAGGTCTGGCGCACTTCGTCAATGTGCTGATCGAGATCCGGATCGTTGAGGGCAGCCGTAGCGGCAACCTGAATCGGCGTGAACGCGCCATAATCGAGATAGGATTTCACCCGTGTCAGCGCCGAGATCAATCGCTCATTGCCCACGGCAAATCCCATTCGCCATCCTGCCATGGAGAAGGTCTTGGACATCGAGGTGAACTCGACAGCAATATCCATCGCACCCGGCACCTGCAGGATGGAGGGCGTCGGCTTGCCATCGAAATAGATTTCCGAATAGGCAAGATCGGAGAGCACGAAGATGCCGTGCTTCTTTGCGAAGGCGACGACATCCTTGTAGAATTCCAGTTCCACTACCGTTGCCGTCGGGTTGGACGGGTAGCAGAGAATCATGGCGATGGGCTTGGGGATGGAATGCGCGACGGCACGCTCCAATGCCCGGAAGAACTCCTCATTCGGCTCCACGGGGATCGAGCGGATCACGCCACCGACCATCAGGAATCCGAAGGCATGAATGGGGTAGGATGGATTGGGGCAGAGAACCACATCGCCAGGCGCCGTGATGGCCTGGGCCATATTGGCGAAGCCTTCCTTGGATCCCAGCGTCGCAACAACCTGCGTATCCGGGTTGAGCTTCACGCCAAAGCGACGCGCATAATAGGCCGCCTGGGCACGGCGAAGGCCGGGAATGCCCTTGGAGGAAGAATAGCCGTGCGTATCGGGCCGCTGGACGGTCTCAACCAGCTTATCCACGATGAACTTGTTCGTCGGCAAATCCGGATTGCCCATTCCGAGATCGACAATATCCGCGCCCGCCGCTCGCGCGCTTGCCTTCAAACGGTTGACCTGTTCGAAAACATAGGGCGGCAGTCTGCGGACTTTATGGAACTCTTCCATAGCGAACCTCGTCAAGGCGTTGAATGAAGCGCCGCGACGCAACCTTCAAACGCCCCGGCACCCTCATGCTTTGATGCCAAATGTACCCTAACGCAAGCCCTAATTGGTGAATTGCCGTTCGGTCTCTGCACCCTGCTCGCTTGCCAGCTTTCTCAGCGCATTGACGCGACGCTGATATTCAGCCTCAGACACGGCACCGCTGGCACGTGCAGCAGCAAGACTGGACAATTGCGATTCGGCACTTGTGAACTGCTGATCATCGATCTGGCTGTTGGCCGCGGTCAGCGGTCTACCGAACGTGGGGTAGGTGCCGGTATTCTGCTTGCTCAGCGCCATCGGACGCGGTGCCTCCTGAGGGCCGACAATGGTGGCCTGTGGAGCCGTGCGCGGATTGCCGCTATCCAGCGCGAAGGTGTTGCATCCGGCCAAGGCCAAAGGCCATGCACACACGCACATGATCATCGGCAACCGACCCAACACGCCTGCCCGTTCTACCATTTTCGCAACCCTGTTCTTCACCTGTGGCTTGGGCGCTGCGGCCCTCTATCGCTGGAACTTGTATTCTTTTTCGGGCAGAATGTAAAAACCAAAACAGGGCCACTCACAGGTGGCCACAAGGGGAGCGAGGACACCATGAATTTCAGCGGCCAATCCAGCCGTTCAGGGGCGGAATCCGCCGGTTTCGATGCAAAGACGCTTGAAGCCTACATGGTGAAAGACCCTCAGGCGCTTGCGCTGAACCTCGCGCGTGCGGTTGAAAACTTCGGCAAAGCGGCAACGGAATGGCTGGGCCCGCGTGAAAGAGGCGAAGTGATCGATCCTCTCGATCCCGTCACAGAGATGGTGAAAACGCTCTCCAAAGTCATCGAATACTGGATGTCGGAGCCCCAGAGGACCATGGAAGCCCATATGCTTCTGATGCAGTCCTACATGGGAATCTGGATGAATACGCTTCAGCGATTCTCCATCGGGGCAGATCCGCTTGAGCCGGATAATCTTCCAAAGGACAAGCGATTCGCGGACGAGGACTGGCGAAAGAACCCCTTCTTCGCTTTCATGCGTCAGGTTTACCTTGTAACCTCGACCTGGGCGGAAAAGCTGGCCGAGAATGCAAGCGGCCTGGATGATCATACCCGCCATAAAGCGCTTTTCTACGTGAAGCAGCTGACCGCCGCTCTCTCCCCGGCCAATTTCGCGCTGACCAATCCGGAAGTCTTCCGCCAGACCGTGGCGAGCAACGGCGCGAATCTCGTACAGGGAATGCGCATACTTGCAGAAGACGTTGCGGCTGGACGCGGCGAACTGCGTCTGCGCCAGACGGATGGCAGCAAGTTCCGGCTGGGCGAAAATGTTGCCATAACGCCCGGAAAGGTCATTGCGAGAAGCGATGTCTGCGAGGTCATCCAGTACGATCCATCGACGGATAAGGTATTGAAGCGGCCTCTCCTCATCATCCCGCCATGGATCAACAAATTCTACATTCTCGATCTCGGTCCGGAGAAGAGCTTTATAAAATGGTGCGTTGACCAAGGCCATACCGTCTTCGTCATATCCTGGGTGAACCCGGAAGAGCGCCACGCCAAGCTAGCCTGGGAAGACTATATCCATGAGGGTATCGATTTCGCACTCGATACTGTCGAGAAGGCCTGTGGAGAAAAGGAAGTCAACGCCATTGGCTATTGCGTCGGCGGCACCTTGCTCGCGGCAGCGCTTGCTCTTCACGCCAAAAGCAAAAGCAATCGCATCCGCTCGGTCACCTTCTTCACGACGCAAGTGGATTTCACCCATGCTGGTGAACTGAAAGTCTTCGTCGATCAGGAGCAGATCGAGGCACTGGAGCATCAGATGAATGCGACGGGCTATCTGGCCGGGTCCAAGATGGCCGCAGCGTTCAACATGCTGCGGGCGTCGGAATTGATCTGGCCCTATGTTGTCAGCAATTACCTCAAGGGCGAAGAGCCGACACCGTTCGACCTGCTCTACTGGAATTCCGATTCGACGCGCATGACAGCCGCCAACCACGCTTTCTATCTGCGCAATTGCTATCTCGAAAACAGATTGAGCAAAGGCGAGATGGTTCTTGCGGGCCAAAAGCTCTCGCTGGCAGACGTCAAGATACCTGTCTATAGCCTTGCCGCGAAAGAAGACCACATCGCGCCTGCCCGCTCGGTTTTCCTTGGCTGCCAGTCTTTTGGCGGTGACGTTACTTATGTCCTCAGCGGCTCAGGTCACATAGCAGGCGTCGTCAACCCACCTGCCAAGAAGAAGTATCAATATTGGACGAACGGGCAGGTTACAGGCACGCTTGAGGACTGGATGAAGGATGCCAAGGAAACCGCTGGCTCCTGGTGGCCCCACTGGCAGGCATGGATCGAAAAGCAGGATAATCAGCGTGTAGAAGCGCGCGTTCCGGGTGGGGATCGCCTGAATGCGCTTTGCGATGCCCCAGGCGAATATGTTCGTGTGAAAAGCTGATCCACTTCATATGGAATTCTCGCATCCACTTGTGCAAGCAAGGTTGATCCGGCGTTACAAGCGGTTTCTGTTTGATGCCGAATTGGCAGACGGTACGCTTATCACCGGCTCCTGCCCCAATACCGGCTCCATGCGCGGCTTGACCACGCCCGGCTCCGAGATCTGGGTATCTCTTCATGATAGCCCGACCCGCAAGTATCGCCATATGCTGGAACTGGTGAAGGCAGATGGCATTCTTGTCGGCATCAACACTGCCATGCCAAATCGCATTGCCGAGGAGGCGGTGCGTGCGGGATTGATTCCCTCTCTAAGCGGCTATGCAACCCTTCGCCGAGAGCAGCGCTACGGCATCAATTCCAGGATCGATCTCTTGTTGACGGGGGAGAATGCGCCGCCTGCTTACGTGGAGGTGAAGAATGTTCACTTCATGCGAATGCAAGGCCTGGCGGAGTTTCCTGATTCGGTAACAGCGCGTGGCGCGAAACATCTGCATGAGCTGGTTTCGGTGGTCAAATCCGGTGCGCGCGGGATCATGATCTATGTGATCCAACGCAGCGATTGCGCAAGTTTGCGGATTTGCAGCGATCTGGATCCCGCCTACGGCAAGGCATTTCAGCTGGCCCGAAAGCACGGCGTAGAAGCCTATGCGATCACCTGCCGGATCACATCTCAGGGAATTTGGCCAGAGAGGCTTATCGAGATAGACGAAAGCGGGCAGGCTGATTAAAACCGCATCAAGCGGAACGAAAGTGAATCCATGGTAACTTACATTGATGCGGCAACCGCGCCCCGGAAGAATACGGGCGCAATCAGGCTCTACAACACGACGGACGACTTCGACGGAATGCGCAAGGCATGCCAGTTGACAGCGCGGTGTCTGGATGAACTGGCGTCTATCGTTCAGCCTGGCGTCACGACAAACGCGATTGACCGCTTCGTGTTCGAATTCGGCATGGATCACGGCGCCCTGCCCGCCACCTTGAACTATCGCGGTTACAAATACTCGGTCTGCACCTCCCTCAACCACGTTGTGTGTCATGGCATGCCGGAGAACAAGCCGCTGAAAGAAGGCGATATCGTCAATATCGACGTGACTTATATTGTCGATGGATGGCATGGCGATTCGAGCCGCATGTATCCTGTTGGACAAATCAAGCGTGCGGCAGAGCGGCTGCTGGAAGTCACCCATGAATGCCTTATGCGCGGCATTGCGGTTGTTAAGCCGGGCGTGCGCACGGGCGCTATTGGTGAGGCGATCCAAACCTTTGCCGAAGCAGAGCGCTGCTCCGTTGTCCGCGATTTTTGCGGCCACGGCGTTGGGCACCTGTTCCACGATAGCCCCAACATTCTCCATTACGGCAGTGCCAATGAGGGCCCGGAATTGCGGGAAGGCATGATCTTCACCATTGAGCCGATGATCAATCTCGGCAAGCCGCATGTGAAAGTTCTGTCTGACGGCTGGACAGCCGTAACCCGCGACCGCTCCCTCTCCGCCCAATACGAACATGCCGTCGGCGTGACGGCTACGGGCTGCGAGATCTTCACGCTCTCGCCAGGCGGCCTGGACCGACCTGGTTTGCCGCCTCTCAAATAGGTGACAGATGCCGCGATCTTTGGAGCCGAATTCGGAAACATCGGGCCTCGCGGAAGAGGGTGAGGATTCTCTCGAACTTTTTCCGGACGAGCGAAGCTTCTTCGCGGAACAGGCTCCGAAGGCCAGCTCCCTGCGCAAGCCGGTCGCGCTGGACAAGGACGATGAAAAGGTCGCGCATTATCATGGTCACCGTGAGCGGTTGAGAAGCCGTTACCGGGAAAATGGCGATACAGCGTTAGCTGACTATGAAATTCTTGAACTTCTGCTGTTTCGCCTGATTCCCAGACGAGACACCAAGCCCATCGCCAAGGCGCTGATTGAACGTTTTGGCAATCTGGCGGGCGTATTCGGTGCACCGGTTCAATTGCTGCAAGAGGTCAAGGGCGTAGGTGACACCGTCGCTCTGGATTTGAAACTGATCGCGAGCGTCGGCCAACGCATTCTCAAAAGCGAATTGCGGGGCAAGCAGGTGCTTGGCTCCTGGTCCTCCGTCATCGATTACTGCCATGCGGCAATGGCCTATGAAGCCCGTGAACAGTTTCGCATCCTGTTTCTCGACAAGCGCAACGCGCTAATTGCCGATGAGGTTCAAGGGCGAGGAACGGTCGATCACACACCCGTCTACCCGCGCGAGGTTGTTCGCCGCGCGCTCGAACTGTCTGCAACGGCGATCATACTGGTTCATAATCACCCGTCCGGGGATCCGACCCCTTCCCGTGCCGATATCGATATGACCAACACGATCATCCAAACGGCCAAGCCGCTTGGGATCACCGTGCATGATCACATCATTATCGGCAAGGATGGACACGTAAGCTTCAAGGGCTTGCGCCTGATCTGACGTATCCAGGGCGCGGACTTCACGCCACCTGGACCAGATGACCGGCAGATACTTCACGGTACTGCCGCTTGGGCGGCTGATAATGGATGGGTCGCACCGGGCTTTTCAGCTCGTCATCCATCAAGCCACGGCGTATTCCGCGTCGCGCTGGGTCCGGCACCGGCACCGCGGCAATTAGCTTCTTTGTGTAAGGATGTTGCGGATTCTCAAAGACAGCCGCACGCGGACCGATTTCCACGATCTCGCCGAGATACATCACGGCTACACGATGGCTTACCCTCTCCACCACCGCCATGTCATGGCTGATGAAAAGGAAGGCAAGGTCCAGCTGTTCCTGTAGGTCGAGCATGAGATTGCAGACCTGCGCCTTGATCGACACGTCCAGCGCGGAAACGGATTCATCCGCCACGATAACCTTCGGATCAAGCGAGAGAGCCCTGGCAATTGCGATACGCTGGCGCTGGCCGCCGGAAAATTCGTGCGGGTAACGGTTCATCATGGAAGCCGAGAGCCCGACACGCTCCAGAAGGTCGGCCGTCTTTTCGCGGGCCTGGTTTTTGGAGCCCAGCCCGTGTTTCAGGAACGGTTCTGCAATTGCCTGCCCGACCGTCATGCGTGGGTTCAAGCTGGAGAACGGATCCTGAAAAATCATCTGGATGCTTTTGCGCATTTTCTGGAGATCGGATGTGCCAAGCTCCCGCACATTCAACCCGTCCAGCTGAATATCGCCTGATGTCGGTTCGATCAGTCGCATAACAGAACGGCCCGTTGTGGACTTACCACAACCGGATTCCCCAACAAGCGACAGCGTTTCGCCCTGCTTCAGATCAAACGAGACATTCTCGACTGCGTGGATCGAACCCGTCTGCCGGCTAAACAGGCCGGAATGCACCGGAAACCGGGTGGTGAGGTTTTTCACCTGCAACACAGGCTGCATTTCCCGCGTTGGCGGCACAGCCGGAACGGGTTCCGTTATGATGCCCGTCGCGGTATCCACAATCGGAAAACGCAGAGGTGCATCCTGTCCTTCCATGGAGCCAAGCTTCGGCACCGCCGAAAGCAGAGCACGCGTGTAGGGGTGTTCCCCGTAATGGAATATCTTTTCCGTCGGACCGCTCTCCACAGCATCGCCCCGGAACATGACAACCGTGCGATCCGCAATTTCCGCGACAACGCCCATATCATGCGTGATGAAGAGAACAGACATGTCCTCCTCTTCCTGCAAGGTCTTGATAAGGTCGAGGATCTGGCCCTGGATTGTCACATCCAGCGCGGTCGTCGGTTCATCAGCAATCAACAGCTTGGGTCTCGATGCCAGGGCCATGGCAATCATCACACGCTGGCGCATACCGCCGGAGAACTGGTGCGGATATTCATCGAAGCGGGTATGCGCGTTGGGAATACGCACTTTTTCCAGCATGCGGATCGTTTCCGCGCGCGCCTCGGCCTTGGACATGCCCTTGTGGCGCGTCAGAACTTCCGAAATCTGCCGCCCGATTGTGAAAATCGGGTTCAGGCTCGTCATCGGCTCCTGAAAGATCATGGACATATCGTTGCCGCGAACGTGCCGCATCTCTCTTTCACTGAGCCCCAGCAGATTTCGACCGTTCAGCAACACCTCGCCTTCGATGCGGCTCACGTCCTTTGCCAACAGCCGCATGATGGAAAGCGAGGTAACGCTTTTGCCAGAACCCGACTCACCAACAATCGCCATTGTTTCACCGGGCGAAATGTCAAAGCTGATGTTGCGCACAACCAGCTTCCATTGCCCATCCACACGGAAGGAGGTGCTCAGGTTGCGAACTGAGAGAATGGGATTAGCAGTCATTGCGGCTTCCATGGTGTGGCATGGGATTGAGAGGCGCGGCCTTCAGCTTCACGCTCTGCTTCCAATGCAGCAATCTTCTGGTCAATGATGGTACGGTCGATCATGCCATGCGGGTTCGCCTTGGTCGGCATTGTCTCCGCAACATGGAGATAACGTTCCTGGGCAACCGAATGGAGCCTTCGCAATTCGCCGAGAGGATCGGCATGATCGTCGGCGCGAATGTTAAGCCAGGCGTAGTCCTGATCCCGGAAGATCACCAGCGCGGCCGATTGTTTGCCGCGCTTGTCGCCGCCAGCAGCCTCTCCGGCTTCCATGGCACTCAGAAGGCGTTCTGCGAAAGGCAGACTTTGCCTCTCCTGATAGGTTCTGAGGGTCTCCTCCAGAACCTGTGGGCCTGCAAGCATATTGCCAGCGACAGACACATTCTCGTCGACAAGATGTCCCGCCCACTCAATGCATTTTGCCCCGGTAAAGGCAGCATTTCTGCCCTGTGCATCGATCAGGTGCAATTGTCGCTGCTCAGCCCCATCGTCGATAGACGTTAGCTGCTCGATGATCTGCTCCGGGCTAGAGCCTCGCTCCAGAAGCTTCAGCCCCTCTGTTCCATAAAGCGGGCTGACAAAGGCCTGGGTTGCAATGGCTCCCAGCCCGCCCCGCATGTAGGGGACCGCCGAGCCAACCGCGAAGAATCGGCTGGCGACGGCAATTCCCAAGTGACCTGTTTCCGGCTCACGGGCAACAATAGAGTAAGTCATCTCTTACCGTCCCACTGCATAGGCCTGCATCAGCCGTGGTGTCGCTGCCGCGCGCAGCAATCCATCGGCATCGCGCCGGGCTGCTGTCAGGCGCCCGACCGTCCAATGGTCTGCCACCGTCACCTGATGGCCCCGGCGGCGAAGCTCCTCAATAGTGCTTTCTCCAAATCCTGCCTCTACCATGATATGCCCCGGCTCTGAGGTTCTGGGATAGAAGGAACCCGGGAAGTGCGTGGTGTGGAACAGCGGCGCATCAATAGCCGCTTGCAGATTCCTGGATTGATGAGCGTAGCGCAGGAAGAATGGCAGCTGCCACTGGTCCTGCTGATCGCCACCTGGCGTGCCGAAAGCCAGCGTGGGCCTGCCCTGATAGAGAGCAAGTGATGGCGTGAGTGTCGTGCGCGGCCGCTTGCCGGGGGCGAGCGAGGTTGGAAGACCTTCCTTCAACCAGAACATCTGCGCACGGGAGTTCAGTGCGAAACCAAGCCCCGGAACGATGGGCGAGCTTTGCAGCCAACCGCCGGATGGCGTGGTGGAAACCATGTTGCCCCACCGGTCGATGACATCGATATGAACCGTATCACCCTTTTTCTCCGTGAGGTGCGACATGGTGGGCTCGTAAACAGCGCCCTTGCCGGAAAACTCAGCCAGCATCGCCATGGCGGCGTCGCGCTGATGCTCATAGCCGGGAACGAGGCCGGGACGAAGCTCCATCGAAGCCGTCGAACCGATTAACTTGCGGCGCTCGTCATTATATCCATCTGAGAGCAGATATTCCGTGGGGATCTGCCCGAATTCGGGGTCGCCGTAATAGACCTCGCGGTCGGCATAGGCGAGCTTCATGGCTTCCACGACATGATGCACGAAATCCGGCCCCATCGGGTCCATGTTTTGAAGATCGAAACCCTTCAGCAGCGCCAGCGATTGCAGCAGCACCGGCCCCTGCCCCCAGGCTGGCGTCTTGGCGACAGTCCAGTCGTGGTAGTCGAAGGTCTGTGGTGCTTCGATTGTGGCGGCATAGCCTGCCATATCCTCAGCGGTCAAAACGCCTTTATGCCGCTGGCCGCTGGCATCCATGATTTCGGCTGTCTTCAGGTAGCGATCAATCGCCTCCGCTACAAAGCCGCGGTAAAACGCATCTCGTGCCGCCTGCACCTTGTCTTCGCGGCTACCAGCCTTTGCTTCGGATTCGGCGATAATCCGCTTCCATGTCTCCGCCAGAACAGGATTGCGGAAATTGGAGTGCGGCTCCGGTGCACTTCCCCCGGGAAGCCAGGTTTCATGCGAGGTCGGCCATTCTTTCGCGAAGAAATCCGCAAGGCCTTTGATCGTGGCGGAAACACGCGGCAGAACAGGATGTCCATGCTCGGCATAATAGATGGCCGGCTCCAGAACTTCACGAACAGACATGGTCCCATAGTTCTGGAGCATCAGCATCCAGCCATCGAAGGCACCGGGGATAACGGTCGCCAGCAAACCATCGCCGGGAATGAGCTTGATACCCTCAGAGGTATAATGCTCGATGGTGGCCTTCGCAGGAGCTTGCCCCTGTGCGCAGATCACTTCGACCTTATCTGTCTTCTTCGAATAGATGATTGCGGGCATATCGCCGCCCGGCCCACAGAGATGCGGCTCCACCACCTGCAGCACAAAGCCTGTCGCCACAGCCGCATCGAATGCATTTCCACCTTTTTCAAGGATGCTCATGCCAACAGCAGAGCCAATCCAGTGGGTGGAAGTTACAACGCCAAAGGTGCCGAGAATTTCCGGGCGTGTTGTAAAGTCAGTCATTCAGTCGGACCTTTCGAAATCAGTTTTCACGCGGGTCCAGCGCATCGCGCAGACCATCGCCCAGAAGATTAAAGCCAATCACGACAAGGAAAATCGCAAGGCCGGGCCACATCGCCATCCAGGGCGCCTGGCTGAGAAAGTTTTTGGCGACATTCAGCATCGAACCCCAGCTCGCTGCAGGCGGCTGCTGGCCGAGACCGAGGAAGGAAAGGCTGGCCTCTGCAATAATGGCGGTTGCAACTGTCAACGTGGCCTGCACGATGATCGGAGCCGTCACATTCGGCAGAATGTAGCGTGTCATGATCTGAACGTGCCCCAGCCCGACGGACCGCGCGCCCTCCACATAGTCCTCCTGCTTGACCGCCAGAACCTGTCCGCGCGTCAGCCGCACAAATATCGGCATGGCACTGAGGCCAATGGCGATCATCGCATTCGTGAGGCTCGGACCGAGAAAGGCCGCAAGCGCAATCGCCATGATGAGGAATGGCATCGCCAAGAGCGCTTCAGTGATACGCGAGATTACGAGATCCACCCAGCCGCCGAAGTATCCCGCCAGAATGCCGAAAGGCACACCGAGAATGACTGCGATGGCAACCGAGAAGAAACCCGCCATAAGCGATGCCTGCGCGCCCCATATCATCCGCGAGAGGATGTCGCGGCCCAGATCGTCCGTGCCCAGCCAATGCGCTGCCGAGGGTGCCTTGCGGATGGCAGACCAGCTTGTAGCCAGAGGATCAGGGATTGGCAGGATCGGCGCGGCAATAGCCAGGAGTGCGAAAAAGAGAATGATGATGAAGCCGGCCAGTGAACTCCGGTTGGACTTCAGCTTCCGCCAGGCGCGACTGCTTTCTCTCTGCGGAGACATGGCGACTTGTTGAACGGCGCTCATAGGGTGGCCCTCAATCTCGGGTTCAACAGAACGTAAAGAACGTCAGCGATCAGGTTCATCAGGATGAAGCCGACGGCCGTGCACATCACCACCCCCTGCACCACCGCATAATCACGATTGAACACGGCATCGACGATCAACTTTCCGAAGCCCGGAATGGTGAAGATCTGTTCGGTCAAGACCGCCCCCGCGAGCAACTCGCCGAACAGAAGTGCGCTCAGCGTGACGACCGGCAAAAGCGCATTGCGAAAACTGTGGCTGAGGATGACCTGCCTTGGCGTCAATCCCTTCGCACGTGCGGTTCGGATATAGTCCGAAGACAAAACACCCAGCATGGCGGAACGCGTGTGGCGCATCAGCGTCGCAGCAAGCGCCGTGCCCAGCACGAAGGCAGGCATGACCATGGTTTCGAGCGATCGCACGGGATCGACGAAGATCGATTCATAACCCGAGGCAGGCAGCCAGCCTAGATTGACCGATACCAGCAGGATCAGCATGATCCCCAGCCAGAAATTCGGAACCGACAGGCCAGACAGCGCAACAATGTTTGCCACATAATCCAGGGCGCTGTTCTTTTTCACCGCCGCCAGAATGCCCATAGGCACGCCAATCAGCATCGCGAAGATCATCGACATGACGGCAAGCTGGATGGTGACCGGCAGTTTCTGGGCGATCAATTCCAGCACCGGCTGGTTGGTGCGCAAGGAAACGCCAAGATCCCCCTGCATGACACCGCCAATCCAGCGCAGATATTGAACCGGAATAGGGTCGTTCAGGTGATACTTCTCGCGCAATTGCTCCAGTACAACCGGATCGCGCTCTTCGCCTGCCATGGCAAGGATGGGATCACCGGGCAGAAGCTTCTGCAATGAGAAAACGAATATGGAGATGATCAGCAGGGTCGGTATCGCGACCAGCAGACGCTTTCCAATATAGACGGGCATCAGCGCCATCCTCGATCAGTAAATTCGGGGAAAGTGGCGCCGCAGGCCAAAGACTGCGGCGCCGGCAAGGCCTCAACCTTCTTTTTTCATGCCTGTGAGGCGGATCATGCCATCCGGGGACGGAACAAAGCCGGTAATGCCCTTCTTCATGCCCCAGATCCAGGACTGGTGACCAATGTAGATCATCGGCACTTCATCGTTGAGAATTGCAGCGGCAGCATCGTATTTCTGCTTGCGCACGGCTTCATCCGTCGATGCACGCGCTTCATTGAGAAGCTTGTCCACTTCCGGGTTGCAGTACTTCGTATCGTTCAGGCCACCCTTGCAGGTCACGAACTGGTGGATGTTGCCATCGGGATCGACACGGCCAGACCAGTCGGAACGGCTCAGCTGGTAGTTACCGCGTGTCTGCTCTTCCAGAAGCGTGGCGAACTCGGTCGATTTCAACGAGACGTCGAAACCCGCTTCAGCCACCATGGACTGGATGATTTGCATGGTCTGCTGAATGACCGGGTTGTTCGGGATCTGGATTTCCACCGGAACCCGGTCATAGCCCGCTTCCTTCATCAGCGCCTTGGCCTTCTCAACATCGCGAGCCGGAACCGGGAACGTCTTGTCAAACCACATGCTGCTGGGCGGGAACGGCTGATTTCCACCGACAGCCGTGCCTTCGAACACGATCTGCATCAGTGCTTCGCGGTCAATTGCCAGCGAGAATGCCTGACGCAGACGCTTGTCCTTGCCCATCGGGTTATCGGCGCGCGCGCCGTTGCCGACATTCACGTAGATCGACATATTGCCGATGTTGACGACCGCTTCATACTTCAGCTTCGGGTCGCCTTTCACAGCGGCAGCATCGGTTGGCGCCAGGCGGTCGATGAAGTCCAGGTCACCGGATTGGAGGTTGGCCAGACGAACCGTAGAGTCCGGGATTGGCAGATAGGTCACCTTGTCGATGAAGATGTTATCCTTGTTCCAGTAGTCCTGAAACTTCTCAAGCACGATACGGTCCTGCGGCACACGCTCAACGAATTTGAAAGGCCCTGCGCAGACTGGCTTGCTGCCGAAATTGGCACCGAGTTCTTTTGCCGCCTTTGGCGAGACAATCATGCCCGCACGATCGGAAAGCTGCGCAAGCAGTGTTGCATCCGGCTGCTTCAGCGTGAACTTCACTTCAAGCGGACCAGCAGCCTCCACCTTTGCAACGGACGAGAGTTCGCTCTTTCGGCGGGATTCAGGCAGCGTCAGGTTGCGCTCGATGGTGGCGACGACGGCCGCGGCGTCCAGAGGCGTTTCATCGTGAAACTTCACGCCTTCCCGCAGCTTCATGGTCAAAACCTTGCCGTCTTCCGACCATGCCCATTCCGTCGCCAGTTGCGGAACGATCTTCAGATCCGGCGAGACATCCACCAGCTTGTCGCACAGAGCGGTATAGACAATGCGGCCAACAAAGCTGCGGGACTGGGCGGGATCGAGAACATCCGCATCGTCCTGGAGGCCGATCTTCAATTCGGCGGCAGCAGCTGGCAGCGCCATCAGTGCGCCGAAGGCAAGCGCAGTTGTCATCTTAAGCAGGCGGTTCATGATCATTCTCCTCTGATCCTCTGGTTCCATAAGTATGTTTGCGCCTGCTTATCCTGCAGGCTTGGCTGTTCTGGCTTTACGCCATCACGCGGGGTCAATTGCCGGGCTGTTCGGACAGCTCGGCGGTCTTCTCTTCAGGCAGGATGTGGTCGAGCGATGTTTCGCGAATAAGCCGCTCCTGCAGCATCAAAAGGTGCCGCCGCATGGCCTCGCAAGCCATTGCCGGGTCCCTTGCCTCAATGGCGTCGATGATGTCCTCGTGCTGGGCATAGGCCATGGTTATGGCAGTGCCCGTTCGCGCTCTTTCGCGAACGCTCTGCCAGACCTCATCCTGTCGCACATGGTTCATCACATCGAAGATGGTCAGGAACAGCTGATTGCGCGCACTCTGGGCAATCTGCCGGTGAAGCGCGCCATCCCAAAGCTCGCGAGCGTCGGCATCTTCAGTTTCCCGAATTTTGCGCGCCAATTCACGCATGCGAACCAATTCGCTCGGCTTAGCGCGAAGAGCGGCAAGCTGCGCCAGCTGCGGCTCTATGCGCAATCGCACTTCCATGATCTCCATGAAGTCCGTGCCCGCGACCAGTTTATCGACACCAGATGCAATGGTTTCCGGACGCGGGCCGACATAGGTGCCTGAACCCTGCCTGCGCCACACCTCACCCTCAGCCTCAAGCACTTCCAGCGCTCGCCGGATGGCCCGTCTGCCAACGCCCAGCACCTCCGAAAGCATCCTTTCCGTCGGCAGCTTGCCATCAGCGCCAAACTGACCTTCAGCCAGCAGAGTCCGCAGTTTTTCCAGCGCGTAATTGGCATTATCCGGGGGAAGCGACACATGCACCATTTTGTGAACCATTTTCGAATTGGTTCAAGCTTCATCGTATGACGCTAATGTGTCAAGCCAAATTCTCGCCATATTTAGATCTGCTCATAATTTGTGCAGCTGCTCTGTGAATTTGTGCGGAACGAAATGGTCTCTGTGAGGAATTGGTCAGAAATGGACGTTATATTCGATGTCCAGTAATGTTGCGGCGCAACACGCCCTGCAACGAACGACGAGGCTCAACATGTATCAATACGATCTTATCGTCATCGGAAGTGGACCCGCCGGTCGCAGAGCCGCAATTCAAGCGGCAAAGCTGGAAAAGCGGGTTCTGGTTGTCGAGCAGGGCCGCCGCGTCGGCGGCGTTTCCGTCCACACCGGCACAATTCCCTCAAAGACGCTGCGCGAAACCGCCCTCAATCTCACAGGTTGGCGCGAACGGGGCTTCTATGGCCGCTCCTACAGAGTGAAGCAGGAAATCAGCGCCGAAGACCTCCGTCGCAGATTGCTGATCACCCTGGATCACGAGGTCGAAGTGCTGGAACACCAGTTTTCCCGCAACCGGGTACACCAGTTGCGCGGGCGTGCAAGCTTCGTTGACCCTCACACGCTGGACATCGAAAAAACTGACGGCGAGATTGTGCGCGTCACCGGCGCCTCGGTGCTTCTGGCCGTCGGCACCAGACCTTACCGCCCTCCCCACATTCCTTTCGATAACGACGCGGTTCTCGACAGCGACGAACTTCTGGAAATCAAAAGAGTGCCCCGGTCCATGATCGTGGTGGGCGCGGGCGTCATCGGTATCGAATATGCCACTATTTTCAGTGCACTCGACACGCAGGTGACCGTGGTTGAGCCACGCGATTCGATGCTTGATTTTATTGATAAGGAGATCGTGGAGGATTTCACCTACCAGCTGCGCGATCGGAACATGAAGCTGATCTTCGGTCAGGCGGTGGAGGCTGTGCAGCGCGAAGAGGGTGGTGGAAAATGTCGCGTCACCCTGAAAAGTGGCCGCACGCTTCAAGCGGAAATGGTTCTATTCGCTGCGGGCCGCGTCGGCGCCACTGATTCGCTCAACCTTGCTGCGGCCGGTTTGGAGGCTGACAATCGCGGGCGCTTGAAGGTCGATCCGGAAACCTTCCAGACCGCCGTTCCGCACATTTATGCTGCTGGCGATGTCGTGGGCTTCCCAAGCCTTGCATCCACCTCCATGGAGCAGGGACGCATCGCCGCACGCCACGCAGTCGGCGTACCGGCCAGCGAACCGCCACAATATTTCCCCTACGGCATTTATGCGGTTCCGGAAATCTCCACCTGCGGCCTCACGGAAGAGGAAGTGCTTCAGCGCGGCATCCCCTATGAGACGGGCATCGCGCATTTCCGCGAGACATCGCGCGGCCACATCATGGGCCTCGATACCGGCATGCTCAAAATGATCTTCTCATTGAAGACCCGCCGTCTCCTCGGCGTACACATTGTCGGCGAAGGCGCGACAGAACTGGTGCATATCGGCCAGGCGGTCCTGAACCTCAAAGGCACCGTCGAATACTTCGTCGAGAATACGTTCAATTACCCTACGTTGGCAGAAGCTTACAAGATCGCCGGGCTGGACGCATGGAACCGCATGGGAGAAGGCCCGAAGGAAGCGCCTGTCGCGACTGGCCAGTCGACTGACACAGCAGCCGACGTGCCATCCGACACCAAAAAGAAGGCGGCGTCCAAATAGTCCGGATCTCAGCCGCCACCATGGCTGCGATCATAGCCGTTGATGGCCGGAGCTTTCCAGTTCAAAGGGGGATGCTTCGGCCGCAACACCTCTACCACGAGCGGAAAGCAGGCCGCAGCATCGGACGAATGAACCGTTGAGCAATCTCCTCCAGGGCACGCGGACATGCACCCCAAAAGATCGATCTCGGCAAAAAACTCAAGATAATCGTCTGGTCTGACCGGGCTTGCCTTCATGAAATACTGACCGGTATCCCGCGTAAAGCCGGTGCACATGAACACATTCAAGACATCATGCACATGCCGCTCGGCCTCTTCCAGCGACAGGCCGGCTTTCTTTGCCAGAGCCCGCGTCAGGTTGGAATGGCAGCAGTGGTGGTATTGTCCACCATTGCTCAGCAGGTTGTGGGTGTAGGGATCGCACCGGGTTCCAATGACATCGTGCACGGCGCCGCCGAAGTCATCGAACCCATACCAGTCCAGCGTGTCATATGTGATCGTCGCCATTGGGCGCAGATAGGGAAAGCTGGAGAAGATCTGGTCCCCGACGCCGACATGGGTACCGCATAGTGCGCGGGTTTTGCCGCTGTAAAACCGCTCATGCAGATTGTGGAGGTTGAACAGGTTGAGGTCGCCGACCTGCGACCCTTCAGAACAGACGATTCGGCAAAAATGTCCGGCAGGCACTTCCCATGTCGCCGCATCGCGCGGAGGAACGACAACGCGGTTGACCAGCTCCAACCCTTCTCTGACCGCCTGATACTGCGCCAAATCCGGCCGCGGCATCGTGTCAGTGGGATAACAAATGACCGGCCGAATCGCTTTGCGCGCATCCGCATCCTGTGGCGCAGAAGTGAAGGAAGTCGTTTTCATGGAATACCTGTCTGTCTGGGGCGATGACCTGGGCTCTCTCGGGTCAGAAAGAGATCACCTCATTGCACCCTCAATTTGCTATGACACAGTCCCGACGCAAAACGGCTGACGCAATTTTGCTGGACGGGCCTTTGAGCGAAATCGGAAGGCAATTGTGTCTGTCTGCAGCCCCACGATCCAGACAAGCATAAATACAAAAAACCCGCCGTAAATCGACGGGTTTCATGCCAAGCCTTACTAAAAAAGCAGACTTTCAGGTCGTAATTAGCGCGAATAGAATTCGACGACCAGGTTCGGTTCCATGATGACCGCGTAAGGTACATCCGAAAGCGTGGGAACGCGAACATAGGTGGCAACCATCTTGTTGTGGTCGACATCGATGTAGTCCGGAACGTCACGCTCTGCGAGCTGAACAGCTTCCAGAACCGAAACCAGCTGCTTGGACTTCTGGCGAACTTCGATAACGTCGCCAGCCTTGCAGCGGTAGGAACCGATGTTGACGCGAACGCCGTTCACCGTCACGTGGCCGTGGTTGACGAACTGACGTGCTGCCCAGATGGTCGGCACGAACTTTGCGCGGTAAACGATCGCATCGAGACGCGATTCCAGCAGACCGATCAGGTTTTCGCCGGTATCGCCCTTGCGACGGTTTGCTTCATCATAGATGGAGCGGAACTGCTTCTCACGCAGATCACCGTAGTAGCCCTTCAGCTTCTGCTTGGCGCGCAGCTGCACACCGAAGTCAGACAGCTTGCCCTTACGGCGCTGACCATGCTGACCAGGACCGTATTCGCGGCGGTTTACCGGCGACTTCGGACGGCCCCAGATGTTTTCGCCCATACGGCGATCAATTTTGTACTTAGACGACGCGCGCTTGCTCATCGTATTTCCTTCTAACAAAAACAAAGACCCGCCTGTTGCCAGACCGGACCAGAGGAAACACGCCCTCCTAAGAGACGGCACCTTTCGGTGGCTCTGACAGACTTCTCACGGAGCGTCCGGAGAAAGCCACGGGACATGTCAAATGAAACACCGGGCGTTGCCACCCGGTGCTGCGGGGCTCTTTATTTGCGCTGGCGGCAATTGTCAACATCACGCTTGGCAATGGGCTCTGTTTACGGCCTATTATTCCCTTCGTGAGATTTTTACGTGGACCTCTTGTAGGACACTATTACGCCAATTATGTGTAAATGAGCACCGGGCCCCTCTGACGTGTATTGCCGGATCGACCCGTGATGTCGGTGCTAGAGAGTTAACTTGATCCGGCCTCGGATGACCCGTCATGGAATTTCTCTTCATCGATCTACTCGGTAAGCCCGTTTGGATGTGGCTTACATTTGTTGTGGTAGTGCTCGTTCTTCTCGCGCTTGACCTTGGTGTCCTCCACAAGGATAGCCGGGAAATCGGAATCAAGGAGAGTTTTGCCCTCTCCGCTTTCTATATTGCGCTCGGCTTGGCGTTTGGTGGCTGGATTTGGTACCAAAGCGGCGAACAAGCAGGCCTTGAATATCTGACAGGCTTTGTGGTCGAAAAAAGCCTGGCGATGGATAATATCTTCGTCATAGCGATGATATTCGGCTATTTCTCCATTCCCCGCGCATACCAGCACCGCGTCCTCCTATGGGGCATCCTGGGCGTTATCGTCCTGCGCGGCATCATGATCGCGGCTGGCGCTGCCATCGTCGAAAACTACAGCTGGGTTCTCTACCTCTTCGCGGCCTTCCTCATCATCACCGGCATCAAGATGCTGCTGACGGCAGATCAGGAATATGATGTCGCTTCGAACCCTGTACTGAAGTTCCTGCGCAAGAAGCTGCCGGTAACCGATAGTCTGCGTAACGAGAAATTCCTCGTGCGCGAGACCGATCCGGCTACGGGCAAGCTGAAGACCTTCATCACACCGCTGTTCCTTGCGCTTGTGATGGTTGAACTGGCGGACGTCATTTTCGCGGTCGACTCGATCCCGGCGATCTTCGCGATCACCACAGACCCGTATATCGTCTACACGTCCAATATCTTCGCGATCCTCGGCCTGCGTGCGCTTTACTTCGCGCTCTCCGCCCTGATCCATCGCTTTGCCTACCTGAAATATGCTCTGTCGGTCGTTCTGATCTTCATCGGCTCGAAGATCTTCCTGGCCGATATGCTGGGCCTCGCAAAGATCCCGCCGGTCGTCTCGCTGACCGTCACCATTGGCATCCTTGCCGCTGGCATTCTCGGCTCGCTCTGGGCGACACGCAACGCCAAACCGGAAGCAGAAGCCGAAGCCAAGCATTAACCTGGCAAACACTCAGACGAGGAGACCGCGCCCATTGGGCGCGGTTCAGACTGCTGACAAACCCCTGGCCACACCCGGGGGTTTATGATTCACTGGGACATGTTGAAGAAA
>NZ_JBHUEQ010000011.1:0-62968 GCF_042680945.1 Affinirhizobium helianthi
AAACGCTCTGCTGAAAAACAACCGAAAATGGGTCCCAAAGATGGCTTGATCAAAACGGATACTCTAACTCTTTGTTTTCGCGCATTTCCCGATGGAAGGCCGTTACGCACTTTTCTCAGGCAAAGGCTAGGCAACCTTGGCAGGCGGCATGGGCTTCACGATGCTCATCAGCGCGCCGTAAGGCAGAAGCATCACCAGTCCGACGATCAGCTTAACTGCGAAATCGCCAATCGCCCAGGAAATCCAGCGCGGTGCCTCGCTTGCGAAGATGCCGAGGATCGGCGCGGAGCTGATGGCAAAATCATCATTGCCGCCAAGGAAGGCGAAGATCGGCGCGAAGGAGAGCGAGAAGAAGAGCAGCGTATCCAGAGCCGAGCCCAGCATGGAGCCAGCCAGCGGCGCCTGCCACCAGGTCTGGCGGCGCAGCTTGTTGAAGACCGAAATATCCAGCAATTGCCCAACCAGAAAAGCCGTGCCGGATGCCATGGCGATACGGGGCAGCGAGGTATAGAAGGACAGCGTGACGCCGACGACAAAGCCCGCAAAGACCACGCGGCGCGCAATATGCGGACCGAACTGGCGGTTCGTGAGATCGGTGACGAGGAAGGCTGCCGGATAGGTGAAGGCACCCCAGGTCAGCAGGTCGCTCAAGTTTATGCCGAGGAGTGTGCCGGGAATCGGGAACTGCACAAGGAAGTTCGACGAGACGACAACGAGGGTCATCAGCAAGACATAGATGGAAGTCGCGCGGAGATACTGCATTTTTTTACCCTGGGTGATGCCACCAGCTAGAGGATTGCCAACAGAAAAGGCTTGAACGGTTTTATCCGCCAAGCCTTTTTCTGAATTTCAAATGCTGAATGCGAAGATCAGGCGGCTTCAGCCGTCTTCTTCACGATCTGGCGGCGCAGCAGACGAGCGCGCATGGACAGATCACCTTCGCTTGCCTTCAGAAGGAAAGCGTCGAGGCCGCCGCGGTGCTCAACAGAGCGCAGGGCATGCGCGGAAACGCGCAGACGGAAACGCTGGCCGAGGGCGTCGGAAATCAACGTAACGTGGCACAGGTTCGGGAGGAACCGACGCTTCGTCTTGTTGTTGGCGTGGCTGACATTGTTGCCCGACTGGACGCCCTTACCGGTCAATTCGCAAACACGGGACATGGGTACACCTTTGTTCTTCTTTGCAATTGAATGGGGTTTCGGACAAAGTCCGGCCTGCCGATCCAACTGGTCCTGATTGGAAAGTTGCGGTTCTATAGTCAGTGAGGCCGCCCGCGTCAAGCCAAACATGGGGCTCAGACTCGAAAAACCACCCTAAGGAGAGGCTCTGCCGCTATTTTGTTGCCACAGTGCGTCCGCTATAAAGTACCAACAACGCTCATCCAGCAGGATAACGCCATGCTCAAGGGAAGCCCCACGCTTCTTGCCGCCACAGCCATTGCATTCGGGCTTGCCGTTACTCCGGCCGTTCCCGCCAGCATTCGCCATGTCAGCGAATATGATATTTCGCTTGGCCTTTTGCCCATTGCGAGGGCCTCCTTTGCCAGCGAGTTCGATGGGGGAAGCTACAGGATTGCGGGGTCTTTCAAATCGTCCGGTCTCGTCAATCTGTTTACCCGTGTTTCTGCCAATACCAAGGTCTCGGGTGCGGTTTCCGGCAGGCGCTTGCAGACCAGCAGTTACTCGTTGGTCTATACGCAGGGCAAGAAAACGCGTGTCTACGATGTCAGCTATCGAAATGGCAGCGTCGTTTCCACAACCATCAAGCCGGAGCCGGGCACGCGACCGGATACATGGGTGCCGGTTTCGCCCGAAGATCTGCGATCTGTGATGGATCCTCTTTCCGGCCTCATTTTCCCGGAAGGCTCACAGGTGTGCCCAACGCGCCTGCCGATCTATGACGGGGAATCGCGGCTTGATCTGGTGTTGTCGGCAAAAGGCAGCAAGCCGTTTTCGACGCAAGGCTTCAAGGGCGATACGATTGTCTGCGAAGTGCGCTACGAGCCGCGATCCGGCTACCGCAAGGGACGCAGTGATATTGAATTCCTGAAAAAGCAGCGCATGGAAGTCTGGTTCGCCAAGGCGGAAGGCGCGAATGTTTATGCGCCGGTCTATGCCCGTATTCCCACCCGCGTTGGGGACGTGTATGTCACAGCCGTCAAATATGGTGGCTGAGGGGGACGGCAGACGTGAAGATCCGGGGAACGCTGATTGGCTTTACCGCCATTTTGATGTGGTCTTTGCTTGCATTGATGACAGCAGCCTCCGGCAAAATGCCGCCGTTTCAGCTCTCCGCCGTGACTTTCGCTATTGGTAGTCTTCCAGGCCTTATCTTGTTGGCATTTCGCCCAGAGCGCCTGCGCCTGTTGCGCCAGCCGCCGAAGGTCTGGATCATCGGCATAGGCGGCCTCTTCGGCTATCATTTTCTCTATTTTACAGCACTTCGAAACGCGCCAGCGGTTGAGGCGGGGCTGATTGCTTATCTCTGGCCGCTTTTGATTGTTGTCGGTTCGGCGCTTTTGCCCGGTGAACGCCTTCGCTGGTTTCACATTGTGGGGGCCTTGGCGGGACTGTGTGGAACCTTCGCGATCATCTCGCGCACGGGCCTGAACTTCGACCAATCCTATCTCGTCGGTTATGGAGCGGCGCTGGCCTGTGCTTTCACCTGGTCCGGCTATTCGCTTTTGACGCGGCGGTTCGAAGCCGTATCCACAGACGTGGTAACCGGCTTCTGCCTCGCGACATCGCTGCTCTCGCTCATCTGCCATCTGGCGCTTGAGGTGACCGTGTGGCCTGCAGGCTCAGGCGAATGGGCAGCGGTGATCGGCCTCGGTCTTTTGCCCGTCGGTGCGGCATTCTATGCCTGGGATTACGGTGTGAAGAACGGCGATATCCAGATCCTCGGCGCGGCAAGCTATGCCGCGCCTTTGCTCTCGACGCTGATCCTTCTTCTCTTCGGCTTTGCTGAGCCGAGCCTCAGGATTGCTCTCGCCTGCGTGCTGATCACTGGCGGCGCGGCGCTTGCGGCCAAGGATATGATCCGGCGTAAGCCGTCCCCAAAAAGCTAGATTTCAGGCTCCCAGCCGGCTTGCGCCATCTCGAAAGACGAGAACTGGAAGCCCGGGGAGACCGTGCAGCCAACGAGGGTGAACGCCCCAAGCGCTTCAGCGGATTGCCACTCATTGGCCTCGACAAGGACCTGCGGTCGCTCGCCGTTTGCGAGATCCGCACCCAGAACAATCTCTCTCGCGGCCTCGCCGTCCTTTGCCAGACGCAGCCTGAGCGGGCTTCCGGCGTAGAAATGCCAAACCTCGACCGCGTCCTTGACACGGTGCCAATGCGATCTCTCATCCTGTTCCAGCAGGTAATAGATGGCTGTAGAGTGGCCGCGTTCTCCACCTGCCGCATCGCGGAAGGTTTCCACATACCACCCGCCCTCCGGGTGGCGCTGCATTCCAAGCGTGCGGATAATCTCTTCCGCTTTCACTTGAAATTGTCCTTGCGCTTGCGAAGCTCGGCAAAAACATCCTCATTGGATGCGCCTTCCATCACCAGATGGCGGCGAATATCGGGGTCTGCCACGCGCAGGAAAGGGTTGGTTTCCTTTTCCAGCCCCATCATCGTGGGAATGGTGAAACGGCCTTCGGCTCGAAGCTCATCGATTTGCTTTGCGCGACGTTGCAGGACTTCATTGCCAGCATCGACACTCAGCGCAAAGCGGGCGTTTGACTGCGTATATTCATGGCCGAAATAGATGGCTGTTTCATCCGGCAGCACGGCCAGTTTCTGGAAGGAATGCCACATATCCGCGGCCGAGCGCTCGAACAGGCGTCCACAGCCCAAGGCGAAAAGTGTGTCGGCGGAAAACAGGATCTTGTCTTCCGGGAAGTGGAAGCAGATGTGCCCTGCCGTGTGGCCCGGTGTTTCAAATACGCGGACGGGATGCTCGCCGAAAAGAAACTCGTCGCCATCGGCAACGGTGCGATCCAGGCCGGGAATTGCCACCGCCTCATTGATCGGACCGATAACTTCGCAGCCAAACTTTTCTTTCAGAGCAAGATTGGCTTCCACATGGTCCGTATGGTGGTGGGTGGTAAAGATATGGGTGATCTTCCAGCCCCTGCGGTTTGCGGCTTGCACAATCGGGGCTTCTTCGGGTGCATCGATTGAGGCTGTCAGCCCGCTTTCCGGGTCGTGCACCAGCACGCCGTAATTATCGCTGCGACACATAAAGACTTCGATTTCGAGAGGTTTCATTCGCCCAACCTGTCCTTCTGTCATTTTGACGCACAATGTAGGTTGCTACGGCTTGAAGTCCAACCTAGCTTGTTGTCATGCACGCCGATATCGTTGACCTGCGCGAATTCTATCACTCCCCGCTTGGGCATTTTGCCGAGCATTCCATTGCCATGGCCTTGAGTTCGCTCTGGGAGCGCCTGCCGGATGAACGTCTGGTGGGGCTTGGCTATGCGGTTCCCTATCTGGAACGCTTCCGCGCCGATACGGAGCGCACCTTCGCCTTCATGCCAGCCGGGCAGGGGGCGGTGAACTGGCCGGTGGGTGAACGCTCGGCAACTGCGCTTGTGTTTGAGGAAGAATTGCCGCTGCCCGATTCCTCCATTGATCGGGTGCTGATGGTGCATTCCCTGGAATTTGCCGAAAATCCGCGCGAAACGCTGAAGGAACTGTGGCGAGTTCTGGCACCTGGCGGGCGGCTGGTCATCGTCGTGCCAAATCGAAGAGGTGTCTGGGCGCGCATGGAGCACACGCCGTTCGGTTCGGGCCGTCCCTATTCAAGACGGCAGTTGACCAATCTGCTGCGTGAAACCAATTTCACGCCTGCGGCAAGCGCCGAGGCTCTGTTCTTCCCGCCTTCCAAGGTGCGTGCAATGCTCAAGTTGCGGCACGGCTTCGAGCGGATCGGCAGACGGTTGTGGCCAGCTTTTTCCGGCGTTTTGATCCTTGAGGCACAGAAGCGGCTCTATCAGGGGCTTCCCGTTGCCGCACGCGCATCCCGCCGCGTCTTCGTTCCTGTGCTCGGCGCGCAGGGCGTGCCGACGACCAGAAGCCGCAGTTGAGGGGTTCTACCCTCGACAAAAGCGGCAGAGGGGATTAGAGCAGAGAACCGATTTTTCGAAGGTTCTTGCCCTATGGATGCCGCCATGCTGAAGCCCGTTCCCCGCCCCGGAATTATGGATATCGCAGCCTATGTGCCGGGCAAGGAACATGCGCCGGGTGTCGCCCGTGTCTTCAAGCTTTCATCCAATGAGACGCCGCTGGGCGCAAGCCCGAAGGCGCTGGATGCATTCCGCCAGAGCGCCGGTCATCTGGAAATCTATCCTGACGGCCAGGCCATGCAATTGCGCACGGCAATTGCGGAGACCCACGGTCTGAATCCTGCCAACCTCATCTGCGGCAATGGTTCGGATGAGCTTCTGGGCCTCATCTGCCATGTCTATCTGGGTGCCGGTGACGAAGCCATCATCACAGAGCACGGCTTCCTCGTTTACAAGATCCAGATCATGGGTGCCGGTGCCACACCGGTGACGGTGAAGGAGAAGGATTGCCGCGTCGATGTGGATGCCATTCTGGCGGCTGTGACCGACAAGACAAAGCTCGTTTTCATTGCCAATCCCGGCAATCCGACCGGCACCTATGTGCCTGCCTCCGAAATTCGCCGTCTGCATGCCGGTCTGCCCAAGAATGTGATCCTCGTTCTGGATGCGGCCTATGCCGAATATGTGCGCGCGCATGATTTCGAGGCCGGGATTGAATTGGTCTCTTCCAGCCATAACGTTGTGATGTCCCGCACCTTCTCGAAGGCTTACGGGCTTGCCGCACTTCGCATCGGCTGGATGTATGGCCCGGCGGATATTCTGGACGCCCTGAACCGCGTTCGTGGCCCCTTTAACCTCAACGCGCCAGCGATTGCTGCGGGTAGCGCTGCCATTCGCGATCAGGCTTTCATTGCAAAGGCCGTGGAGCATAACAGCGAATGGCGGGTGAAGCTGACCGAGGCTTTCGAGGCGCTTGGCCTTAAGGTTACGCCTTCTGTGACCAATTTCGTGCTGATCCATTTCCCGGATGTGGAAGGCAAGCGTGCGCCGGAGGCCGATGATTTCCTGACCAGCCGTGGCTATATTCTGCGGGCGGTGAAAGGCTACGGCTTTCCCAATGCCCTGCGCATGACCGTCGGCTCCGAGGAGGCAAACCTTGGCGTGATTGCAACGCTCAAGGAGTTTATGGGCAAGGCATGAGCACGATCCTGTTTAACCGCATCACGCTGATCGGCATTGGTTTGATTGGCTCATCCATAGCGCGTGACATCAAGGCCCTGGGTCTGGCTCACGAGGTGGTGATTTCCACCCGCAGTGAGGCAACGCTGAAACGTGCGGAAGAACTGGGGCTGGGCGACCGATACACAGTGTCTGCCGCCGAGGCGGTGCGTGATGCCGACCTCATCATTGTTTCGGTTCCGGTTGGTTCATCCGGCACGGTGGCGGAGCAAATCGCGCCCAACCTGAAGCCCGGCGCGATCCTCACCGATGTTGGCTCCACCAAGGCTTCGGTCATTGCGCAAATGGCACCGCATGTGCCGGAGGGCGTGCATTTCATTCCCGGTCACCCTCTTGCGGGCACGGAAAAATCCGGCCCGGATGCCGGCTTTGCCGGGCTGTTCCGCGGCCGTTGGTGCATCTTCACGCCACTGCCGGAAACGGACGAGACAGCGCTTGGCAAGCTGCGAGACTTCTGGATCGCGCTTGGCTCCCGCATTGATGAGATGGATCCGCAGCATCATGACAAGGTGCTGGCCATCGTTTCGCATTTGCCGCACATCATTGCCTATAACATCGTTGGCACGGCGGATGACTTGGAGACGGTGACGGAATCGGAAGTCATCAAATATTCGGCTTCAGGCTTCCGCGATTTCACCCGTCTGGCGGCATCCGATCCTACCATGTGGCGGGATGTGTGCCTGCACAACAAGGATGCCATTCTGGAAATGCTGGCGCGCTTCTCGGAAGATCTGGCCTATCTTCAGCGTGCGATCCGCTGGGGTGAAGGGGACAAGCTGTTTGAACTGTTCGCCCGCACACGCACCATTCGCCGCTCCATCGTGCAGGCGGGCCAAGATGTTGATGCGCCTGACTTCGGTCGCCACGCGCTCGACAAGTAAATCATTTCGATCAGATCGGCGGAATTTCGCCAACAGCAATGAAGCCGCCGATCAGGATCTTGCCGCGATTGATCGTGAGATCCAGTGTTGCGCGGTCTCCGCCGCCGGTGAGTGCTGAGAGCATTTTCGAACCCGTATCGATGCTCTTTGCCAGTTGCGGCATGGAATTCTTCAACTGGTCGCGCCAAGCGCCAATTTTCTCCACCTCGATACGCAGTTTGCCGGAAATGCGGCCCTCATCATCAATGGAGAACGGTCCTGTCATGTTGACGACCCGGCCATTGCCAAGATCGAGGGCCAGCTTGCGCATCTCGCCTTCGGAGCCGTAAAGGCCTCGGCCTGTATCCTGACCGGCGAGAAGGGCTGCCTTGCCTACAAGTGTTACGTCGCCCGTTGCTGTGAAGCGCGGCATCATCTGGGGCAGGCCCTTCGGAATGATATCCGTATCCTTCAAGGTCAGGGCGGCATCGAGATCGTTCCCGTTCTGGCGAAGGTGAGCCTCGGTATGGCCGATCTTCACGTCGAAGGCCTGATTGGTTTGGGAAGAGATGATGCTGGTCGAGAGGCCTTCGATCACCGTCGAGCTGCGATCCAGGGAACGGAAGCTGGTGACGAGGCTTGATTGCAGGGCGTTCCAGGTGGAGGATGCCGTGATGCCAGTGCCAGTGCGGGTTTCGGCCGGTCCGTCCAATTCCCAAACGATGTGGCTTGGCTGGTAAACCTGTGCCGCGGAGCGCAAGGCACCGAAGCTTGCAGAAACGCCATTGGCGCTGTCATCAATCGTGACTTTCGAGCAGAATAGGCCGATGCGGAAGGGATAACCGCGATATTCCGCATCATGACATTCGGCGGTCACGCCGTGCTGTTGTTGCGCTCCGAGAAGCGCAAGGGTCTTTTCTTTGAGGACGGAGGCTGCATAGAACCAGCCAGCGGTATAGAGACCGGTGACGAGGACGATGCCGGCGGCGAGGGCCCAAAGCTTTGAACTCACGCCACTTCGGCTTGACGCTGCCATGATGATCTCCAATGGTGCTTTGCGGTTTTATATATGATTTGGCGTGCGATATGGACGAATTTTGGGTCTTTGGCTACGGCTCCCTGATGTGGAACCCCGGCTTTGCGTTTCAAGAGCGAGTGGCGGCAAGAACATTCGGATATCGCCGCTCGCTCTGTGTGCGCTCTCACGTGCATCGCGGGACGCCGGAATGTCCGGGCCTTGTTCTGGGCCTTGACCGCGGCGGCTCCTGCCGCGGCGTAGCCTTCCGGGTGAGTAGCGACGACTGGACTGGTGTTCTTGATTATCTTCGAGAGCGAGAGCTTGTCACCAATGTTTATCTGGAGCGGCACCTTCCCCTCCTGCTGGATGACGGACGCCGGCTCAAGGCCGTGGGCTACGTGGTGGATCGCGAGCATGAGCAATATGCCGGAGCGCTCGATACGGATGAGGCCGCCGTTATCGTTCTGACCGCGAACGGTAAATCCGG
Source organism: Affinirhizobium helianthi (assembly GCF_042680945.1). Taxonomy (NCBI): domain Bacteria; kingdom Pseudomonadati; phylum Pseudomonadota; class Alphaproteobacteria; order Hyphomicrobiales; family Rhizobiaceae; genus Affinirhizobium; species Affinirhizobium helianthi. Next base: position 8,661 of record NZ_JBHUEQ010000011.1, read on the forward strand.
TCCCAACGATGCCTATGTCGTCAACACGGTGGCACATCTCAAGGAGCTGGGCATTCGCGATCTCTGGCTGGAGAGCGTTGAAGCCAAGGTACGGGAGAAGGCGCAGTCGCCTTCGCAATGACCCGAGAAGCACGTCTTGAGACGTGCAGCGGCCTTGCAAACACGGACCGCTTTAAAACAGGGATTCAAGGCTTGAGGAGCGCGCTCCGCACGATCGCGGCGTGCTTCAGTTCAGTCTGGCCTGAAAGGCTCCGATGAGGGCCTACAAGGCGATCTTCTGTCATGACGCTGACACAAATTAATAGCGCTGCGATTGGTTAAGTTTAATATACGCGCAGTGCGTGTTTTCTCCTGTTGCGCCGCGATATAATCCAACAGCCCCTCGCATTTGGTAACTTTTCGTTTGCTTCCTCTCCATATGCATGTTGCATCGCAATAGGATGAAACTGCCATGGCCATTTCCCTGAAAACGATCCTCATCGGAATTTTCGCAGCGCTAGGCTTGCTTGTTTGCACGCTTGTCGGTTCTGCTTTTCTGTCTTCCGTCAGCGATTACAACCGGTATTCGGAGATTTCTCATCTTGCTGTGCTGGACAAGGCCCTGTTCAACACCCTTCTTTCCTTCCGCAATGAGCGGGGAGATGGTCCGCCAGCGCTGGTTCTGCCGATCGAGAAGGCGGATGGAGCCATAGCCCAGATCCGCAAGGACCGCGCCGACACGGTGAGAGCGATGGCGGATGTTCATGCTGCTGCACCTGCAGTCACAGGCGGGGCGGTTTCGGCCTCGATGCGCCAGGTCATGGATCACTATGCCATGGTGGAGCGTTTCCGCCAGAGGCTTGACTCGACGCTGGCGCAGCCTTTGCCGCAGCGTGATGCGAGCTTCAGCGAGGCGTGGATGTCGGAGACCCAGAAGTTCCTCAACAGTGTCGGCGAAGCATCGGAGCAGATAGGGCAGGATATCCGCGCGCTGGATCCGAGCCTGGTTCCGGTCAGCCAGATCGGCAGCACCGCCTGGAGTGCCCGTGTGGCTGCGGGTGAAGTCTCGCTGGTTCTCAACCCACTTGTCGCTTCGGCAAAACAGATGAGCGAGGACCAATATGCCAAGGTGATTGTCGGTGAAGCGCGTATCAACGCTCTCTGGCAGATCGTTGGTGCGCTCGTTGCTCATCCGGCAACCGAACCGGAACTGCGTCAGGCCTATGCGAAGGGGCAGCAGGATTTCTTCTCCAGCGCTTTCGCTCAACGTCGCAAGGAGCTGATCACTGCGCTTCACAAAGATAAGCCCTTGCCGATGAACACGGATGAGTGGCGCGCCGGCAACAAGACCGCACTTGGATCTATTGCCGAGGTCGCACTGGTTGCGAAGACCGTACTTGTGGAGCGCGCAGAGGCGGCCCAGGCCAGCGCCTTAAATTCCGTCATGATCTATACTGGGATATTCCTGCTTACGATTGCCTTTGCCGTCGCGGCGCTTTGCGTCATCATCTTTCGGGTGACCCGCCCCATCGAGCGCCTCACGGCATGCATGAATACGCTCGCGCAGGGTAATCATGCCGTTGCCGTTGACGGTTTGCATCGGACAGACGAGATCGGCGGTATGGCGCGGTCCGTGGAGGTTTTCCGTCAGGCGGCCATTCGCAATGCCGAGCTGGAGCGTGAGGCGGAGGAGGTTCGCGCCCGCAACGAGGCCGAACGTATTGCCTTCCAGCAGCAGGCTGAGGCTGAGGCGCAACAGCGTCTCGAAGCGGCAACCGGCGCTCTTGCCACGGGCCTTCGACAGCTTGCATCCGGCGATATGCTTTGTGAGATCGAGGAAAGTCTCGCGCCTCAGTTCGAATCCCTGCGGCACGACTTCAATCGCTCGGTCAGCCAGCTGCGTCAGACGCTCGTTTCGGTCGGTCGCACTGTCTCTACCGTGCGAAACGGCAGCGACGAAATCGCCACCGCATCGTCTGATCTGTCCAAGCGAACGGAAGGGCAGGCGGCTTCGCTGGAGCAAACCGCCGCAGCGCTGGAAGAGATTACGTCCAACGTCATGTCCACCTCATCGCGCAGCGCCGAGGCCAGGGATCTGGTGCGTGCTGCGAGCGGTCAGGCCGAGCAATCGGGCGTTATCGTCAACGATGCCGTTCTGGCCATGGGGCGTATCGAAACCGCTTCGCGACAGATCGGACAGATCATCAGTGTGATCGACGAAATCGCCTTCCAGACGAATTTGCTCGCCCTTAATGCCGGTGTGGAAGCGGCCCGGGCCGGTGAGGCCGGAAAGGGGTTTGCCGTTGTTGCCCAGGAGGTTCGCGAACTTGCGCAGCGCTCTGCCAATGCAGCAAAGGAAATCAAGCAACTGGTCGGCAATTCGGAACAGGCTGTCGCGGAAGGGGTGAAGCTCGTCAGCGCCACTGGCGAGGGGCTGTCGGCCATTGCGGGGATGGTGGAATCCATCAACCGCCATATGGATGCCATCGCGACCGCCGCACAGGAGCAGGCAACCGGGCTTGGCGAAGTGAACGGATCCGTCAATCATATGGACCAGACAACGCAGCAGAATGCAGCCATGGTCGAACAGCTGAGTGCCGGAAGTTCACGCCTTGCCCAGGAAGCGGCTCAACTGGCCGTCATGCTGGAGGCATTCCGCATCGCTGCAGGTGCCGAGGCGGTTCAGGCTCGGTCCACGGCGGGGCAAGCAGTCTCCGGCCAGCCAAGGCAGGCGGCCTGAGGTCTGTCTATGAGGGCCCGTTGACCGGGTCTTCAAACCGATAGAGCGGTTTAGTGTTTCACGGAAACGCTGAACCGCTCTAACTCTTTGTATTTTAGCCATTTCCGAACGAAAAACCGCACCGCACTTTTCTCAGGTAAATGCTTTAGAGAAAAGGATGAGACCGGCGGCATTTCCGGTCTCAATCTCAAACCTCGGTCTTCTGCTTCAATTCTGCAATCCGCTTCTGTGCGGTCGGCGGCAGGGGCAGGGCGGGATTGGTTGCCGCTGCCTCCAGCAGAAGCTCGTCGCTTGCCTTCTCCAGTACTTCGATCAGATGTTCGAAAAATGCGTCCGGATCCATGCCCGGCTGTATCGCTGGCAGGATCCTGATCTTGAAATGGCCCGGATAGCGCATGGTGCTGCGGCGCGGCCAGAAAAGGCCCGGATGCATGGCAATCGGGACGACGGGCACCTGAACATCGCGATAGATGCGGGCAATCCCATAGCGGTAATGCGGTTCGTCACCGGGCTGTCGGCGGGTGCCTTCCGGGTAGATGATCAACTGGCGACCATTGTTCATCTCGGCCTTGGTGCGCTGCATCACCTCGACCATGACCTTGCCGCGCGCCCCGCGATCCACCGGGATCATGCGCTGCTTCTTGACGTACCAGCCGAACAGCGGAATCCAGGTCAGTTCGCGCTTCAGGATGTAGACCGGATCATCCATCCACGGCAGCAGGGCATAGGTGTCCCAGAAGGATTGATGCTTTGGCGCAAAGATGCAGCCGGTTTTCGGAATGTTTTCCAGCCCCTCGATTTCAAAGGTCGTGCCGACGATCTTTTCCATCAGCCAATGGTTGGAGCGTGCCCAGGCTTTCGGAATCGCATAGGCTTTCTTGCGTGGCAGCAGGAAATAGATGGGCGTCAACAGGATCATGCGAAGGATCAGGTTGGCATAAAAGGCAACATTGAAAAGCGTCGAGCGTAGAGCCAGCATCAGGACCAATCCGAAAGGGCGGGATTTCCGGTCCCTACACCATCGCATGGCCCAGCGAAAGCCGTTCATCGGTGCGGATGCGCGCTTTCCTTTTCGATTTGCTGTTCGGAGCGCAGGCCATCTCCCTGGCTGTAGCCGATGACTGCGCGCAGGCTGGCGGCTGCCATCTTCGCATATTCGGCCAGCATCAGCCGCAAGACATCGGGTTCCGTAAACCAGGCTTTTCTGGACAGGTCCGAATTGATCACGGGATAGGGGATGAAATCGGTTCTGTGATCGCGCCGGCGCAGCTCCAGCAGGCTTCGCGGCATATGGTAATTGTTGGTGACGACCAGCACCCGGGCGTAGTTATGGTCGCTGATCCAGCGTGTGATTTCATTGGCATTGCCGATTGTGTCGATGGCCTCATAGCCAATGTCGACGCAACATTTGAAGAGATCCGGCGAAGCCTGTGTTGCACGGCGAATGGAGGCGGGCGAGGCGGATGGATGTGCGCCGGAGATGAGCAGCCTCTGGCCAGCGCCATCCCGCAGAAGACCGATCGCCTGATCGATGCGCTGATACCCGCCGGTCAGCACCACAATGGCATCGGCCTTGACGCCATCTGGTGCCTTGAGCGAGGTGACGGCATCGGCAAACCAGAGAAAACCGCCAAAGATGAGGGCGGCAAGCAAAATGAGGGTGATGCCGATGTAGCGAAGCGCGCGCCGCAAGGGGCCCTTGCGGCGAAACCACCCCTTCTGTTCCGGCTGAAGCACTATCATCTGCTGCTATCCGCATTTCAAAACGCTTGGAGACTGTTTTGTTCTCTTCCCGCGTTCCATCGTCAATCCTCGATGTGGAGCCCGATTCTCCTCCTATGTCCATAGCCTGACTTGGGCAGGGTGAACAGATCGAATTCCTGGTCAGGAACCAGGCAGGCCGTCGGATCGAGCTGGATCCGAGCGGATAAGATCGATCTCGTCGATGGTTCGCATGACCGTGAAGCGAGCGGTCAGCGTGGTCAGCAATGCGATGACGATCATGGTGGCCAGAATGCCGAGATAGCCGCCAAAGCCGATGGTGAAGGTTCCGAAAAGCGCGGTCGCCTGATCGCTCTGCGGCGTGGCCAGGGAATTGCTTTGCCAGAGGCTGGCGGTGGCAAACAGGAGTGCTGCAAGCGCGCCACCGGCTGCCGAGCCTTTAAGACTGATCTTCAGGAAATGCTTCTGGAACTCGGTTGCCACGAAGCCGCTTTCGGCCCCCACGAAGTGCAGAACCTCGACAATGTGCCGATTGCCGGAAAGGGCGCCGCGTGTGGCAAAGATGACGGTAAGGATCATGGCTGTGAAGACGAGGACGAGAATACTCATGCCGATCAGCACCGTCGTATGCGCCATGGATACCAGACGGTCTACCCATGTGCGGTGATCGTCGAGCACTGCCTGTGGAACTTCCGCGCGCAGCAGGTCTCGCATGGCGGCAAAATCCGGTGGATTGGTCTCGTCGATGGTGATGATCACAAGGCGAGGGACAGGCAATTCGTTCAGATCCAGGCCCGCACCCAGCCACGGCTCCAGCAGGCGGGCGGTGGCGGCATCGTCCATGATCGTGCCTTGCTTGGTGCCGACGAAGGTCAGCGCCAGATCGCGGGCCTTGCGCAGGGTTGCATCCATATCCAGCCCTTCCTGCGGCTTGATCTGAATGGTCACCTCGCGGGAAATCTGGCTTTCCCAGCTTGCCGCCGTTGCACGAACCATGCTGACCGCTCCAAGCGTCAGGCAGGCGAGGAAGGACATGATGGCAATAACCACCATCAGCGCATTGCCCTGTATGTTGGAGGGCGGCAGGATAGGCCCTGTCGGGCGCACACGCATTTCCGCCCGGCGAGGCTCCCCGCCTTTTCCATCCAGGTTTTGTTTTGCGGCGCCGTCTTTTGCCGGAGGCTTGCGGCCTGAACGCTCGATGTCACTCATAGATATCAAGCCGCCCTTCGGTCAGGATCATTCTGCGGGCATCCACCTGGTCCATCAATGCCAGATCATGTGTGGCGATAACGACGGCGGTGCCAAGCCGGTTGAGTTCCATGAACAGGTTCAGTAGCCGCCTTGCCATGGGCGGGTCGACATTGCCTGTGGGCTCATCCGCCAACAGGATTTCCGGTCGGTCCATCAATGCGCGGGCAATGGCTGCGCGCTGTTTCTCACCGCCTGAGAGGACAGGCGGCAGAACATTGATCCGCTCACCCAAGCCCACCCATTTCAGAAGCTCGATCACGTCATTGCGATAGGAGGCTTCCTCCTTGCCGCGAACGCGCAAGGGAAGTGCGACATTCTCATAGGTCGTCAGATGTTCAAGCAGCCGGAAGTCCTGGAAAACGATACCGACACGGCGGCGAAGCATGGGCAGTTCGCTTCGCGGGATCTGGGAAATATCCCGGTCGAACATGCGGATGAGGCCGCGCGTTGGCTGCAGCGACATGAAAAGCAGGCGCAACAGCGTGGTCTTGCCTGCTCCGGACGGGCCGGTGAGAAACTGGAAAGAGCGGCTCGGAATATCGAAGGTCAGGTCCCTGAGAATTTCGGGACCCATGCCATAACGCAGGCCGACATTTTCGAAATGGATCAATGCGTCATCCAGTCCATTGGATCTTGGTTGGGTGTCGTCGTTCGTAAACGGCAAGAGTTGACGGAAACTGAAACCGCAGCCAATGCAGCCGGGTTCCTTGCGATCTTTGCAAAGCATTAACCATATAAATTTACGACTGAGCGGGATTCGTTTCAATGCCCCTGATTTGCCGTTGTGGCAGCGAGGGGCGGGAGAGAGCCATGAACGCATTTCGCCAGCGGCGCAGCAAGGTCGACAATGGTTACGACATCCTGCCGCCGGATGCCATGGGATCACGTCCCGCCCGGCGCAGCCTGTCCCAGTCGTCCGTCGAAGACGCCCATTTCATCACGCTTCCGGTGGATCCGACGTCACGGGCGCCGCATCGCTTCGAAAACGACAATCGGATAAGGCAATCTCCACGGCCTTCCAGATCCAGTGGCCAGATGGGGAAAAGATCAGGGGAAATGGCGCGGGGGATTGTCTCGAGGATCGAGACTTATCTCATGCGCATGTCCGCCGATTTCTTCTCGGCTATCGTGGCCTTTGTTTTTGTCATGGTCTTCGGTCTGGCGGGCGGTTTCTCGTTGATCAATTCCGGGCAGCAGGCTCCATCCAAGGGGTTGGACATCACGCATGTCACGCTTGCGCCGCAGGAGGCGGGCGGCATGCCGGTTCTCCAGATCAACGGCATTGTTGAAAACCGGACAGGCGCCTTGCAGAAGGTGAACCCGATCCGTGCCGAGCTTATCGTCGATGACCGGATCGTTTTCAGCACGATCATCGATCCGCCTGTGACCCATATCCAGCAGGATCATAGCCGCGGCTTTGTCGCACGCGTGCCCCATCCTGGTGGAAAACGCCCGCAATTGCGGCTTTCTTTCATAGAAGCGGGTGCCACGACCTCCTGATTGTGCTATCGCGAATGAAACGGAGCAGTTGGCCGCGTGCCGACAATGCTCCGATTTTCGTTTTGAAGGCCGCGGAACCTCGAAGATGATGGACGCGCCTTCTTTATTCTTGATTGCACGGAAAGTCTCAGGAGACGCTGATGCCTATCGTTCGCGGCAAAGTGATTGAGCCGCTTTTTACCGCCGAGCAGATTGCCGAGCGCAACCATGCGCTTGCCCAGCAAATCGCAGCCGGCCCCACCAAGGATCTTCTGGTCATCGCGATCCTGAAGGGCTCCTTCATCTTTGCGGCCGATCTTTTGCGTGCGCTTCACGATACGGGACTTGCACCGGAAGTCGAGTTCATCACCCTTTCAAGCTATGGTGCGGGCACTGTTTCGCAGGGGGTGCGCATCGTCAAGGATATCGATTCCGACGTGAAGGATCGCGACGTTCTGTTGATCGACGATATTCTGGAATCCGGCCGCACGCTGCGGTTCGCCAAGGAGCTGCTTTTCAAGCGCGGCGCCCGCAATGTGACTGTTGCAGTTCTTCTGGACAAGAGCGTGAAGCGCAAGGAAGACCTTGAAGCGGAGTATGTCGGTTTCGAGTGCCCAGACGAATTCGTGGTAGGCTACGGCATGGATGTGGCCTATGCCTTCCGTGAACTGCCTTTTGTTGGTGTGGTGACAGGCGACGCTGAGTAGGGCGCAAGCCGATCAGGCGGTCTTGCCTTTCGGAAAGTCACGGGGCGTTAACCATATGCGCCCCGTTGCCCGTTTTATTTACTCCTCGAAAAGGAAATACAGGTCATCTGGGTCCCGAATTGATGCACGGGAGACCAACAGCGATGGCCAAGATCCTGATCACCGAAGATGAAGATTCCCTGCGCTCCTTCGTGGCGCGGGCGCTTCGGCTGGACGGACATGAGACGCAGGAAGCGGCTGATGGTGCCGAGGGTCTTCAGCTTCTGGCTGAGGCGCAATATGACCTGCTTCTCTCCGACATTCGCATGCCGGTTATGGATGGAATCGAGCTGGCGCACAGGGCCGCCGAGCAGTTTCCGCAACTGAAAATCCTGCTGATGACCGGCTATGCGGAGCAGCGCGAACGTGCCGATGACCTGATGGCCAAGATCGTCGATGTGGTGGATAAGCCCTTTGCGCTGCCGGATATCCGCCGGGCTGTGGCCCAGGCACTGGCAACTGCACCGAAGGCAGCCTGAAAAAGCGCCAAAATATTCAAAGCCACGGGTGATGCACAGCGCATCACCCGTGGCTTTTTCATTTATCCCTGAAAATCATCGCGTTTCCAGAAGGCGCTCAAGATAGCGGCGTTCCATATCGTTCAGGAGCGGAGTGCCCATGGTGCCCTGGATGGAATCGTTCAGCTTCTCGCGAATCGCGTCGAGGATGCGTCGCGCCTGCTGCGCATCGATTTCGTTCGGGATTTTGAGGCGCGAATCCGGCAGCCCGTCTGCGCTTCCGGTTTCGCGACCGAGCGGATCGCGACGGGTTTGGTTGCCTTGCCCAGCCATACCTTCACCTGGTTCCTGGCCCTGCCCCTGCTGGCCGCGCATGGCCTGCATCATCTGCTGCATCATGTTCTGCGCGCCCTGGCGCAGCGCATTGAGCGCGTTGCCCTGTCCCTGCACCGCCTGATCACCCTGCGCTTCGCCAAGCGCCTTCCCGGCATTGCCCATTTCCTGCTGTGCCTCACCGAAGCTCTTGCCTGGATCCATGCCAAGATCTTTCAGGCCTTTCTGCAACTGCTCCAGCTTCTGGCCGAGACCTTGCTGTTGCGCCTGCAATTGCTTCAAAGCATCGCGCAACTGCTGTTCCGTCATCTGGTCTGGCTGTTGTTGCCCGTTTTGGCCCTGTTGTTGCTGACCCTGTTGTTGCTGGTTTTGCCCCTGTTCATAAGGCTGGTCGTTACCGCGCTGCATCCGGTCCCGCAGAGCCTCGTTGAGGCGATGGGTCTGATCCATCAGGCGTTGCTGTTCCTGCATGATCTCGCCCAGCTTGTCGATCTGCTCGCGCATCGGGTTGTTCTGGTTCTGGCCCTGTTGCGGGCGCTGCATGCGGCCTGCCTGCAGGTTGTTCATCAGGCGCTGCAATTCGGAGAGCATTTGCTGTGCTGCATCGCGATTACCGGAACGAGCCAGGTTTTCGATCTGGTCCATCATATTCTGCAGATCACGCTGGCGAATGACGTTCTGTGCCTGCATGCTCTGTTGCGACTGCGGCATGTTTTGTATGCGCTGCGCCATTTCGTTCATGAGGTTCTGCATTGCCTGACGCAGTTCCTGCATCAGCTTGGCAATTTCCTCTTCGGAGGCGTTGTTTTGCAGTGCATCGGAAAGAGCCTGCTGCGCATCCCGCAGACGCTTCTGTGCCTGCGACAGGTCTCCGTCCTCGATACCGAGCGCAATGTCCCAGAGATAGGCAGCCGTATCCTTGAACTGTTCTTCCGTTCTTGCCTGCTTCATGCGGCCAAGGGCGGAGCGGATCAGCAGGTAGTGGCTGAGATTCGGGATGGTTTCTTCCGGGCGAAGCGCCAGAGCCTGATTGAGCGCTATCGATTTCTTAATCTGGCGTGTATCGAGTGCAAAGACTTGGCGCTGTTCGGCCACGGCCGCGGCCAGGGGATTGACGAAGCGGCGGGCAGGCAGCGTCATCTCAATGGGCGCGCTGCGGCCTTCCTGGCCTGCGCCATCGGTTGCAATCAGCGTGATGCGAACCCGCTTTCCGGCCAGAGGGTGTTCCGTCAGGTCACGGCTCGTCGTGCCGCGCACCTCTTTCTCTGTCCCACGGCGAGGTAGGTTCAGCCGGAATTCCGGTGCCGGGAAGAGCGGCTTTGCATCTGCGGCGGGTGGTTCCACAGGCTCAATCAAGGCTTCCGCCTTTGTGATCCCGTAATCGTCCTTAGCGAGAACGGCAATTTCCAATGCTCCGTTCACTGCGCGCCTCGGCTGCTTGTCAAAGGCAATTTCCGGAGGACGATCCGCAATGACATCGAACAACCATTGCTGCCCGTTGACAACGAGATCGCCGCTTTCCGTTATTTTCAGCGCATAGGTGCGCGGTCCCGTTTGCGTGCCTTCGCTGGCCGGCTTGCCCTGCTGCTGATCGGCCTCTTGTCTTTTCGGATCATCCTGTCGCGGAACATCACGCTGCGGTCCGCCCTCCGCAGGAACGAACGTGACGCTCTCGGAGCCTTCTCCAGTCACCCGCACGGTGAGCTGGGAGAACTGCGGTGTCTGGACCCTGTCGAGCGCGCTTGCCTGTGTGCCAGTGAGGAAGATGGGCGCACGGCCCGTGTAGGAGGGCGGTGTGACCCAGGCATCAATGCGAAGATCGGGATTGGTCTCGCCTGCCGGTCTGGACGGACTGACGGCATCGCTCAGAAAGCCGCCGCCGTTGGAATAGGAAAATGCAAAGGCGATAGCCACAATGAGGGCCGGAAGTGCCCGGAGGCCAAAACGGTCATGGCTGGCAATATCCGGCTGCGGCAGTCCCGCATCCAGATGCGCGATCCGCTCGGCCATCCGTGCCTGATGCTCCTTCCACAAAGCCCTTGCGAATGGGGTGTCGAACGCCGGTTCGTCTTCCTGCACGGCCACGGGCTGGTGCGGCAGGTTGTTGCGCTTTTCCAGCAAGCGATCCGCTTCTGCCGCTTCTGGCCAGCGCAGACGTGCCAGGGGCAGGAGAGAACTCAGGAAAGAGAACAGGAAAACAAACAGCACGCTCCAACGCAGCAGGTCTGGCATGTGGCGAAACAGGCCAAACCAGGCGGTGGCGAGAAAAAGCGCCAGGATGGACAGCGGCAGCAAAAGTTTCGGCAGGAGGGTTTCCGCAAACAGCACGCCGCGCGCAACCGCCCGTTTTGTGGCGATGCGGCGTGCCAAACCCGGATGCGAGTGGAAGGCATCTTTTGGCGGGTGGCTCATGCGGCCCGTCTCCTGTTCATGGCGGCGTCAACGCAATAACGCATTGCAGAAGATACCAACCTTTGTGGCGAAGACGAGGGGCCGCGGCCCGTTTCAGGCCGCTTTCCCGTCAATTCCGAAAATTGTGAACGCAAATATCGTTCAACCGAGCCAGGCGGGCACGCTGTCGAGCCCGATCAAATCTTCGTAGGTGCGGCGTGGGCGAACGACATGGAACTTGTCGCCATTGACCAGTACTTCGGGAACCAGCAGCCTGCTGTTATACGTGCCGGATTGCACCGCCCCGTATGCACCAGCCGAACCCACCGCCAGAAGATCACCCGGCTGTGGCCGCGCCATTTCCCGATCCAGAGCCAGATAATCTCCGGTTTCGCAGACGGGGCCGACAATGTCACCCTTGATGCGTTCTGCATCCTCGGATGCCAGCACCACGGGGCGGATGCTGTGATAGGCTTCGTAAAGCGTAGGCCGGATGAGATCGTTCATCGCGCCATCGACAATGACGAAATGCTTCTCGCCTGCATCCTTCACATAAATCACTTCTGTCACCAGAATGCCGGCATTGCCGACAATCAGGCGGCCGGGTTCTGTGACGATCTTGCAATTCAGGCTCTTCAACTGTGCCTTGACGATATCCGCATAGGCATCGGGCAGCGGAGGCGGCTGATTATCCTCGCGATAGGGAATGCCGAGGCCGCCGCCGATATCGACATGTTCGATCCGGTGCCCGTCCTGTCTCAGTGTCTCGACAAGCTCCCGGAGCAGGCGGAATGCATCCTCAAAGGGCTGCAGATCGATAATCTGGCTGCCGATATGCATATCGATGCCGCTGATCTCGATTCCCGCCAGTGTTGCGGCGTGAGCATAGACGGCGCGTGCGCGCTCATAGGAAATTCCGAACTTGTTTTCCTTCTTGCCCGTGGAAATCTTGGCGTGGGTGCGGGCATCCACATCGGGATTGATGCGGAAGGAAACATGCGCCTTGCGCCCCATCTTCACGGCCCGCGCGTTGAGGACTTCAAGCTCCGGTTCCGATTCGACGTTGAAGCAATAGATGCCTGCCTCGAGAGCCAGATCCATTTCCGCCGGTGTTTTACCGACGCCGGAGAACATGATCCGGCTTGCGGGAATGCCGGCTGCAAGGGCCCGGCGAAGCTCGCCGCCAGAAACCACATCCACGCCCGCTCCCAGGCGGCCGAGCGTTTTCAGCACGGCCTGATTGGAATTGGCCTTCATGGCGTAGCACACCATGGCATCCACATCGTCGAAAGCCTTGGAAAAGACCTTGTAGTGCCGTTCCAGCGTTGCGGTGGAATAGCAATAGAAGGGCGTGCCGACCGCCTTGGCAATTTCGGGAATGGGCACGTTTTCAGCGTGCAGGACGCCGTCAATATACTGAAAATGGTTCACGGATGAAAAACCGATAGATCAAAGGAGGGGATCGAGAAGGAAAGGCTTTTCGGCAACAGGTTCTCGGGACTGTTCCTTGCCGGTCTTGCGCAGGTTCTGCTGCTCAACCGGCGTGCTCGGCTTATCCAGGTTGCCCTTGCGGCCGCAGCCGGTCACAACGAGACCGGCAATGCACACGGCGACAGACATGCGGGCGATCTTGCGCAGGTTAGACATTCCTATTCCTTCAAAACAGCAGGCCGAGCCTGTTCATAGCGAAGTTCGTGCCTCTTGTGCAGTCACTTCTGCAGTCAGTCTTTCGGTTCTCAGTTGCGGCCGCGCCACCAGGCGATCTGCTTGCGCACTTCGCTGGGGGCCGTGCCGCCGAAGCTGGTGCGGCTTGCAACCGAGGCATCCACGGACAATACATCGAAAACCTTGTCGGTGATGGATGCATGGATGGATTGCAGCTCTTCCAGGCTCAGATCCGCCAGGTCGCAACCCTTGGCCTCGGCCATGGCCACGGCGCGGCCGGTGACATGGTGTGCATCGCGGAAGGGCAGACCCGCCTCGCGCACCAGCCAGTCGGCCAGATCGGTGGCCGTGGAGAAGCCGGAACCGGCAGCCGCACGCATGCGGTCGGCGCGCACTGTCATGTCGCGAACCATGCCTGCCATGGCGGCAACCGCCAATTCCAGGTTTTCGGCAGCGTCGAAAACCTGTTCCTTGTCTTCCTGCATATCCTTGGAATAGGCGAGCGGCAGGCCCTTCATGACGGTGAGGAGTGCAATCAGCGAACCATTGATGCGGCCCGTCTTGGCGCGAACCAGTTCAGCAGCATCCGGGTTTTTCTTCTGCGGCATGATGGATGAGCCGGTGGAGAAGGCATCCGACAGGCGGATGAAGCCGAATTGCGGCGTCGACCAGATGACGATTTCCTCCGCGAAGCGGGAAAGGTGAACCGCGCAGATCGAGGCAACAGACAAAAATTCCAGCGCGAAATCGCGGTCGGAGACCGTATCGATGGAATTGCGGGTCGGGCCACGGAAGCCGAGCGCCTCCGCCGTCATGTGGCGGTCTATGGCAAAGCCGGTTCCAGCCAGCGCGGCCGCGCCAATCGGTGATTCGTCCATGTGCTCGATGGCGTGGCGAACGCGGGCGCGATCACGACCGAACATTTCCACATAGGCCATGCAGTGATGACCAAAGGTAACCGGTTGAGCCGTCTGGAGGTGCGTAAAACCCGGCATGACGGTATCGGCGTGTTCTTCCGCCTTGTCCAGAAGTGCGTTGATGAGATCGGTGAGGGCCGCTTCCGTCTTGCCCATCTCTTCCTTGACCCAGAGACGGAAATCCAGCGCCACCTGATCGTTGCGGGAGCGGGCAGTGTGCAACCGTCCTGCCGCGGGGCCGATCAGGGCGGCCAGTCTTGCTTCGATATTCATATGAATATCTTCGAGCTTGCGAGAGAATTCGAAGCGTCCTTCCCGGATTTCTGACAGGATCGTGTTCAGTCCTTCGACAATCTTGTCTTTATCTTCGACTGAAATGATGCCTTGTTTCGCCAGCATGGTGGCATGCGCGATTGAGCCGCGGATATCCTGGGCATAAAGCTTCTTGTCGAAGCCGATGGAGGCATTTATCTCCTCCATGATGGCATCTGGACCTGAGGCGAAACGCCCGCCCCACATCTGGTTGGAGGAACCCGCATCCTTCGTGCCGTCAGCCATGATTACCCGTCCTGGAGTCGCAAATGTCGAACAAGAGACCGCTGGGTCTGCCGTCCGCCCGTCTGATTGTGATTGCTGCCATCGCTGGAGTTCTGGCAGGCGCGGTTGCGGTATACGTGAAGCCTACCCTCTCTGGCAATGCCACAGCATTGGCCGAGGCCGATAAGGGGTGCGAAGGGGCTGTTCAGCAGGCCAAGACCATCAATGAGCTTGCCACGGGCGATCTGGCCGCGCTGAAGGGCGTCGATACGCCCCGTCTGCTTCCCTCGCTCACTTTCAAGAACGCAGAGGGCAAGGATCTGAAACTGGCGGATTTCGAAGGCCGGGCAGTGCTTCTTAACCTGTGGGCCACCTGGTGCGTTCCCTGCCGCGAAGAGATGCCGGCGTTGAACAATCTGCAAAAGGCCAAAGGCAGCGATCAATTCGAAGTCGTGGCCGTGAACATCGATACCGGCAGCGACGAAAAGCCCAAGGCTTTTCTCGATGAGACCGGCGTGCACGCGCTTGGCTATTACCGCGATAGCAGCATGGGCGTGTTCAACGCCTTGAAGAAGGAGGGGCTGGCTTTCGGCCTGCCCGTCACGCTTGTTCTGAACAAGAAGGGGTGCCTCATCGGTGCCATGAACGGCCCCGCGCACTGGGATAGCCAGACGGCGCAGGACCTGATCACCAGGGTGACGGCGCTTTAATTTTCGAGCCGCTTGATTATCGTGTCGGAACCGGGATTTCGCCACGATAATCGTAGAAGCCGCGGCCGGATTTACGACCGAGCCAACCCGCCTCGACATATTTGACCAGCAGAGGGCATGGACGATATTTGCTGTCGGCCAGCCCGTCATACAGGACCTGCATGATGGAAAGGCAGGTATCCAGCCCGATGAAATCCGCCAGTTGCAGCGGCCCCATGGGGTGATTTGCCCCAAGCTTCATGGCCGTATCGATCGCTTCAACCGAGCCGACACCCTCATACAGCGTGTAGATTGCCTCGTTGATCATCGGCAGCAGAATGCGGTTGACGATGAAGGCTGGGAAATCTTCCGCCACCGTTACCGTCTTGTCCAGCGAGCTGACAAATTCCTTCGCCGTGGCGAATGTGGATTCCTCGGTGGCGATGCCCCTGACAAGCTCGACCAGCTTCATCACCGGAACCGGGTTCATGAAGTGGATACCCATGAAGCGTTCCGGCCGGTCTGTAGCGGCAGCAAGACGCGTGATGGAAAGCGATGAGGTATTGGTGGCAAGGATCGCCTCAGGCTTTAGGGCCGGGCAGATTGTGGTGAAGATCTTGCGTTTGACAGCCTCATCTTCGGTTGCGGCCTCGATGACCAGATCTGCCGAGGCAAAGTCGTTGGTATCGATAGTGCCGGTGATGCGGGACAGAGCGTTGCGGCGCTCCTCATCGCTGAGTTTGCCGTTGCTGACCTGACGGGCCAGATTGCCGTTGATGGTGGCAAGGCCCGCTTCAATGCGTTCGCTGGAAAGGTCGTAGAGCGTGACCTTGTAACCTGCCAGTGCGCAAACATGCGCGATGCCGCACCCCATTTGTCCAGCACCGACGATTCCTACATTCGTGATCATAATGCCCCATTCGGAATTGTGGTTTTCAACCGGCCTCACGCGTCAGTCGCGCTTTCGCCTGTTCTTGTAACACACATGGCGACTGGCTCTGAATAAATTGATAATGCTGCAGGCGCGAATTTGCCAGCTTAATTGCGACGTCAGGCCAAGGGTTTATGTTCACGTCTCTGTTGAACCAGCAATTTAAACCTAATTAAAGCACTTCGGTCTAAATTCCGACGAAAACCTGTCAGGCGTCTGAGCGATACACCGGTCAGTGACCTGATCTGCCCGTTGGAGACCCTTCTGCCATGCGTATTTCGTGGAAGCTTCCCGTCTTTGTTACCTTGGTAGCCTTGCTTTCGATTGCCGGTGCAAGCATTGCGAGCTTCATGGAAACGGCAAGCGTTGTGCGGCAACAGGCCGTTGCCAAGCTTGAAGCTGTGGCCAATGGCCGACAAAGTGAAACGCAGCTCTATTTGAAATCGCTGGTGACCAACCTGCATGCTTTGGCGGGTATCCCTTCGACGGGCGAGGCGCTTGGCAAGTTTCGCCGGGACTGGCGCTATCTGGGCGACAATCCGAAAGCCACGCTGACGCAACGCTACATCACCGACAATCCCAACCCGGATGGCAAGAAAGCGCTGCTGGATACGGCACGTGTCGATACCTATGACAGTAACCACGCGCTCTATCACCCACTCCTGCGGGCCTCGCTGCAACGGCTGAATTATGCCGATATCTTTCTGATCGATGGCAAGGGGACGATCCTCTACAGCGTTCAGAAAAATCCTGAATATGCCTCCAATCTCGCCGATGCGGCACTGAAGGATACGGCCTTGGCTGCCGTCTTCCGCAAAATGGCGGAGGTTGAGGATCGGGAGGCCTTTGCCATGTCCGATTTCGTGGCCTACGGCCTTGGCAAACAACCGACGCTTTTCATGGCAACGCCGCTTTTTCAGGGTGACGTGAAGGTCGGCGTGCTGGCCGTGGCGGTGGATACTCAGGGTCTGAACGCCATTTTCGGCAACCGGGTCGGCCTCGGTGCGACGGGCGAAACGCGCTTGCTGGATGCCGCAGCCCGCTTTGTCACCACCTCGCAGGTTTATCCGGGCGGCAAGGCTCTGGAGGAAAAGCTCGATCAGCCGGTCATCAAGGCGGCACTGGATGGAAAGCCGCAGACGGGCACCGTTACAGGGCCGCAAGGCAGAAGTCTGGCTGCCGTTACGCCGTTGACCTTTGCTGGCAATCAGTGGGCGGTGGCTGCCCTGATGCAGGAATCGGAAGCCTTGAATGCGCTGAGCCACCTGCGCAACGTCATTTTGATGATCACGGCCTGCATGGTGGTTGTCGCAGTTGCCGCAGCCATCTTCTTCTCTCGCACGATTACCAACCCCATCCGGGATCTGGTTGCGGCGATGTCGGGCCTGGCAAGCGGGGACACATCCGTTGAATTGAAGGGTGAGGCGCGGCGCGACGAACTGGGTGACATGGCCCGTTCGGTTGCCGTGTTCCGGGATGCGGCCATTGAGAAAACCGCGCTTCAGACTGCTGCCGAGCGCGATCGCCAGACGGCAGAGCAGGAACGCCAGCTTCGGGAGACAACGCGCAACCAGGAAACGGCTCGTCTGCAGCAGACAGTCGAAATCCTGGGCGAGGGCCTGCGCCGTCTGGCTTCCGGCGATCTGACCGCCAGCATCGACCAGCCCTTCATGGAAGGGCTCGATCGCTTGCGGCTCGATTTCAACCAGTCGATCCGCAATCTCTCGGAAATCATGCAGCGCGTGGCGGGAAGCACGGGCTCCATTTCCACCACGGCCAATGAAATGGTCTCCGCGACGGAAGATCTGTCGCGCCGTTCGGAACAGCAGGCTGCTGCCATCGAGGAAACATCGGCGGTCATCACGCAGATCATGGAGGCTATCCAGGTTTCGGCAGAGCGTGCCGCCTCCGCCCGTCAGATGGTGGCGGATGCCAAGCTTTCGACAGAGCGCTCTGGCGAAATCGTCGGCACGGCCGTGGAGGCCATGCAGCGCATCGAACAGGCATCGGCTGAAATTTCCAAGATCATCAACGTTATCGACGAGATTGCCTTCCAGACCAATCTTCTCGCTCTCAATGCGGGCGTGGAGGCCGCGCGCGCGGGTGAGGCGGGCAAGGGTTTTGCAGTCGTGGCGCAGGAAGTGCGCGAGCTTGCCCAGCGCTCTGCCAATGCAGCGCGTGAGATCAAGGAGTTGATCGGCAAGTCGGGCGATGCAGTCAAAACCGGCGTCGGCCTCGTGCGCAACACGGGTGAGGCTCTCGGTGGCATTGCCGACCAGGTTGCCCGGATCAATTCGCAGATCGCTTCCATCGCGGATGCGGCGGGCGAGCAGCAGGGCAGCGTGCGCGAGATATCTTCCGCCATCCGTCAGATGGAAACGACCACACAGCAGAATTCGCAGATGGCAGAGAAGACCAATGCGGATATGACCAGGCTTACACGCGATGCGCAGGATTTGTCCGGCCTGATTTCCGGCTTCCGCCTGGATGACCGTGCGCCTGAATCCAACTTCAAGCCGTCTGCGCCTCTTGCACCGGAGCATCGTCCTCTGCCTGTCTCGGTCCCAGCGCGTCCCGTTGTCGCCAAGGTGAAGCCAGCAGATACGAAAAGCCGATCCACACCGTCTCCTGCCAAGGCATTGATGAGCAAGCTTTCCAGCAGCTTCTCCAGTTCATCGGCAACGGCTACCAGCAAGGATGCGGACTGGGAAGAATTCTGATCTCACCCGGTTTTCGAAGACGAAAAGGCCGCGCCGGATATTCCGGCGCGGCCTTTTCTCATGCGTCTTTCAAATGATCAGAGCGACTTCTGCAACTCAGGAAGAAGCTCGAAGAGATCGCCTACGAGGCCGTAGTCGGCAACCTGGAAGATTGGCGCTTCCTCGTCCTTGTTGATCGCGACGATGACCTTGGAATCCTTCATGCCTGCCAGATGCTGGATGGCACCGGAAATGCCGCAGGCGATGTAGAGATCAGGCGCGACGACCTTGCCGGTCTGGCCAACCTGCCAGTCGTTGGGCGCGTAACCTGCATCGACCGCAGCGCGGGATGCGCCGACGGCGGCACCCAGCTTGTCGGCGAGCGGCAGGATGACTTCCTTGAACTTTTCCGAGGAACCCAGGGCGCGGCCGCCCGATACGATGATCTTAGCCGAGGTGAGTTCCGGACGATCGGAGGATGACAGTGCATCGCCCACGAAAGAGGAAACGCCCGGATTGCCGGCAGCCGATACGCTCTCAACCGATGCAGAGCCACCTTCCGCCGTTGCCGCAAAGGCAGCGGTGCGGACCGTGATGACCTTTTTGGCATCTGTGGCCTGAACCGTCTGGATGGCGTTGCCTGCATAGATCGGACGCTTGAAGGTGTCTGCGGAGACGACTTCAATGATTTCCGAAACCTGCATCACGTCCAGCAGGGCTGCAACGCGGGGCATGACGTTCTTCGCCGCTGCGGTGGCAGCTGCGATGATGACATCGTAGGAACCGGCCAGCGAAACAATGAGGTCCGCCACAGGTTCTGCCAGGTTGTTGGCATAGGCGGCGTCATCCGCCAGCAGGACCTTCGATACGCCGGAGAGCTTGGCGGCGGCATCGGCAGCAGCCTTGGCATTGGAACCGGCAACCAGCACATGCACATCGCCGCCAATCTTGGCAGCAGCGGTCAAAGCCTTTGCCGTCTGGTCGGAGACGCTTGCGCCATCGTGTTCTGCGAGAAGAAGAATAGCCATTTTAGTTCTCCCTTTCCTTACAGCACGCCAGCTTCGGTCTTGAGCTTTTCAACCAGTTCGGTGACGCTCTTGACCTTGATGCCGGCCTTGCGGCCGCCCGGCTCTTCCGTTTTCAGGACCTTCAGGCGCGGTGCCAGATCGACGCCGAAATCGGCAGGCGACTTCTTGTCGAGCGGCTTTTTCTTGGCCTTCATGATGTTCGGCAGCGAAGCATAACGCGGCTCGTTCAGACGAAGATCGGTGGTGACGATCGCCGGAAGCTTGACCTCGATGGTCTGCAGACCACCATCCACTTCGCGGGTCACCTTGGCGGAGCCTTCACCCAGCTCGACCTTGGACGCAAATGTTGCCTGACCCCATTTCAGAAGGGCGGCGAGCATCTGGCCGGTCTGGTTCGAATCGTCGTCGATGGCTTGCTTGCCAAGGATGACGAGGCCCGGATTTTCCGCCTCGACCACGCCCTTGAGAAGCTTTGCCACAGCGAGCGGCTCAACCGTTTCATCCGTTTCAATCAGGATGGCACGATCAGCGCCCATGGCGAGCGCGGTGCGCAGCGTTTCTTCCGCCTTGGCAGGGCCGATGGAGACCACGACGACCTCTTCCGCCTTGCCGGCTTCCTTCAGGCGAAGGGCCTCTTCCACGGAAATTTCGTCGAAGGGGTTCATCGACATCTTCACGTTGGCAAGCTCAACGCCCGTCCCATCCGCCTTGACACGGATCTTCACGTTGTAATCAACCACCCGCTTTACAGGCACAAGGATCTTCATGACTTCCTTCCTCAAACTAACCATGGGGAAAATGCGGCCTCTCCCATGCCGCTGATTGTCAATAGGCGACATGGATAGACATTTTTCCACCGAACACAAAGAGTTTTCGGTTTTTCTGGTTGTGCTATTTGATCATCCCCCCATTCCGTTCCAGGCTTGCCCTATTCATCAAGCTCGGCGGACTTAGGCGCAACGACCACCCGATCGAAAAGCGGCACACCATCCCGGCGTAAAATGACAACCAGGAAAGCGCCCGCCAGAATGCCGCCGACATGGGCGCCCCAGGACACGAAACCCCTGACATCCAGGACCAACATGAAGAACTGTTGGCCAACCCAGATGAGAAGAGGGATGAATGCGGGAAGCGGCAAAGGAATGCGGAAGAATATGAGCGTCCACAGGCGCACACGCGGATGCAACATGAGATAGGCCGCCACCACGCCCGATACAGCCCCGGACGCGCCGATCAGCGGCGCTGCGGAAAACGGATCGAGCAGACCGTGCAGCAGGGCGCCCGCCACGGCGCAAACGAGATAGAAAACCAGAAAGCGGACGTGGCCCAACGCATCTTCGACATTATCGCCGAAGACCCAAAGAAAAAGCATATTGCTCAGGAGATGCCAGAAATCGACGTGCAGAAACGCGTAGGTGACGAAAGACGCCTTCTCCGGCAGGATGCTGAAGATGGGTGGCAGTGCCGCATAGTCAAAGGTTACGGCGGGGATGAAGCCGAGCGCCAGAGTGGCGAAATCTGCCTCGCCGGGCGACATGGCACGCGTGAGCAGCCAGACGAGGCAGTTTACGAGGATCAACCCGATCGTCACATACTGAAGCCGGATGTATTTCAGGCGGTTCACATCGTAGATCGGGATGAACATGCGGCGGCTCTCGTCCCGATCTACTCGCGATTCTTACCGGGCACCCAGAGAATATCCGCCTTGCCACCATCGTTGACGAAGCGGGAGGCGACAAAAAGAAAATCGGAGAGGCGGTTGATGTATTTCAACGCAGGCGCGGAGATTGCCTCGCCTTCCGCTTTCGACAGTTCCACCATCAGTCGTTCGGCGCGGCGGGAGACCGTGCGCGCAACATGCAGGTGGGCCGCAGCGGCAGAGCCGCCCGGCAGGACGAAGGAGGTCAAGGGGTCGAGGGCTGCATTCAACTGGTCGATTTCACGCTCGAGGCGATCCACCTGTGCCTGCACGATACGCAGCGGCTCCCATTCAAGCTTTTCTCCGGTGTCTGGCGTTGCCAGATCGGCGCCAAGATCGAAGAGATCGTTCTGAATGCGCATCAACATGGCATCCAGTTCAGGATGATTGCCGGTGTGCAGGCGGGCAACGCCAATCACGGCATTGGTTTCGTCAACCGTGCCGTAGGCTTCCACGCGTACATCGTGCTTGAGCCTTCTCGGGCCGCAGACAAGGCCTGTCGTGCCGTCATCGCCGGTGCGGGTATAAATCTTGTTGAGCTTTACCAAGGCTTATCGACCTCCGCCTGTCAGCCAGAGCGTGAACATGATGAGTATGATGGCGACGGCCTGCAAAAGGACGCGCAATTGCATCAGCTTGTTGGATCTGTTCGCGTCGGTCCCCTTCACCATGTTGAAGAGACCCTTGATGAGAACAAGAACAACCAGACCCATGACGATCAACGTCAGGATCGTCGTGAAATTCGACATGATGTCTAACCTTTCCCCCCGGAGGTGCCGTTCGGTATCAGTCCATTTTACGCAAGAGCTTGTAGAGCAGATCTGCCGGAAGCAGACGCTTTGCCAAAACGCCCTTTTTAGCGGGCGTGGTGACGATGTAATGTGGCCGCGGGCGCTTTGCGGTCAAGGCGTGTTGCAGTACCTGATAGACTGCTTCCGGCCCAAGCTTGTGCTTGTTGATGGGGCCGGTGCCGTCCAGCCGCGCCAATTGCCTGCGATATTCTTCCCGGTGCGCCGAATTCTCGACATCGATGTGCGCCTGCACGGCGGCGAGTGCATTTGCCGTAAAGCGTGACTCGATCGGCCCCGGCTCGATCAGGCTCACCCAGATGCCGCTGCCATCCAGTTCCATGCGAAGCGTCACGCTCAGGCCTTCGATGGCATGTTTGGAGGCATTATAGGCGCCGCGATAGCGGAAGGGCACGAGCCCGAGAATGGAGGAGCATTGCACGATGCGCCCCGTACCTTCCGCGCGCATGAAGGGAATGATCTGGCGGGTGAGTTCATGCCAGCCGAAAACATTGGTCTCGAACTGGAGCCGCAGCACATCGGTCGAAAGATCTTCCACCGCGCCGGGTTGCCCATAGGCGCCATTGTTGAACAGCGCGTCGATTTTTCCGCCTGTTCGAGACGCCACCTCCGCCACAAGGGCATCGATGGTGTCGCGGCGCGTGTAATCCATCAACAGCGCTTCGATACCGTCTGCCTCAAGCGCTGCGAGATCGGCATCGCGGCGAACCGTTGCAAACACGCGCCAGCCGTCACGCTTCAAGGCGCGGGCGCTGTAGGCACCGATTCCTGAGGAGCATCCGGTAACGATGATGCTTTTTTGCCGCGACATGCTTGCTCCCTTACAATTTCAACCGCATTTCCCATATTCCGGAAGCAGTGACAACGGAGTTCCCATTGGCAGACGAAGCGGCGCAAATCCGGTGGCATCGGCTTGCCTTCAAGGTCTTATACGATGCCTACTGGCACTTCAACGACGACGACGGCTGGGCCATGGCAAGCCATGTGGCGCTTTCGGGTCTGCTTGCGCTGTTTCCCTTCCTGATTTTCGGGACGGCATTGGCTGGTTTTCTGGGCGCCAGCACGTTTTCCGCAACGGCGGTGCATCTGCTGTTCGATACCTGGCCGACCGATATTGCCGAACCGCTGGCGGCGGAGGTTAACCGGGTGCTGGAGATCCCGCGCGGCGGTCTTTTGACCATCTCCGTATTGGCCGCGGCCTATTTCGCCTCCAACGGGGTGGAAGCCCTGCGCATTTCCTTGAATCGTGCCTATCGCGTTGCCGAAAACCGGGCATGGTACATCACGCGGCTAACCAGCCTTGGCTATGTCATCGTTGCCGTTGTGCTCTTTGCGGCGATCAGCATCGTTCTGGTTGCCATCCCGATCGCCATCCGCATTGCCGGAACCCGCTTTCCCTGGTTGCAGGATGAGCTTTCCGCCGTATCGAATTTCGGTGTGCTCGGCACAGTCATCGTGCTGTTTGTCGGGTTAATCGTCTGCCACAAATTCCTGCCCGCCGGCAGCCGCCGTGTCATCGACATCCTGCCCGGCGTTCTCTTGACGCTCCTGTGCTGGTCAGGATTTGCCTTGGCCTTCGCCTCATACCTTTCCACCTTTGCCAATTATGCGGCCACCTATGCGGGGCTTGCCTCTGTCATGGTGGTTCTGGTGTTTCTCTATATGGTGGGGGTGATCTTCATGCTGGGGGCGGAGGTGAATGCGGCGCTGATGAAATATCGGGTTTACTCTGCGCTGAAGCATGCAAGGCAAGGCCAGCAGAACAAGGCGGAGGTTTTAGGCCAGACCGAGAAGGCGGCGGATATCGGCCGGTGACTGGCCCGCTTCGCGTAACGATTCCAGGCCGGTCGACTGCTCGCTCTTGGACAGTTTGCGTCCATCCGGTCCCAGAATCAGGCGGTGGTGGTGATAGATGGGTTCCGGCAGATCCAGCAGGTGCTGAAGCAGCCGGTGCACGGCGGTTGCCTTGAAGAGATCGAGACCGCGTACGACATGCGTGACGCCTTGGGCGGCATCGTCCACCACGACGGAGAGGTGGTAGCTGGAGGGCGCATCCGAGCGCGACAGGATGACGTCGCCCCATTCCAGCGGATCTGCTTCAACAATCCCCGTGTCGCTTTCTCCCGTTTCCCGCCAGTTCAGACCGCCGCTGAGTTTCCTGACCGCCTTCGCCATGTCGAGCCGCAGCGCATGGCGCTTGCCAAGAGCGAGCAATTGCCGACGCTCCGCCTCGCTGCGCTCCCGGTCGTCTTCCGGATAATGCGGTGCGCCATCCGGATCACGCGGCCAGATGCGCCCGCTTGCTTCCCACGCGCTGACCCGCTGCTTGACCTCGCTCCGGGTGAGGAAGGCGGGATAGATCAGGCCCTGATCCGTCAGTCTTTGAAGGGCCGAGGCATAGTCAGCCAGATGTTCCGATTGACGCCTGACCGTGCCGTCCCAGCGAAAGCCAAGCCAGACGAGATCCCGATAGATGAATTCTTCCAGTTCGGGGCGGCAGCGTGTCCGGTCGATATCTTCGATGCGCAAGAGCACGCGCCCGGTTTTCTCGCGCGCCATTTTCTGGTTCAGGAGAGCTGAATAGGCATGGCCAAGATGCAAAAGCCCGTTAGGACTGGGGGCAAAGCGGAAAACAGGATGACGCTCATTCATGGACATGCTTCCTTCTGCCACGAAATGGAGACGAACACGATGCCTCTCATTCGTAGCGAACAGGATCTGCAGGCCGGCCTGGAGGCATTGGCCCGGCTTGATGGCAGGCTTTCCCCCATCATTGCAAAGGCAGGCCCCTTGCCGCTGCGTCTGCTGACTCCCGGTTTCGAGGGCCTTGCCAATATCATCGTCTCGCAGGTCATCTCCAAGGCTGCGGCCTCGGCCATCTGGCGGCGGATGGAAGCGTCCGGCGCGATCTCTGCCGAGGGCTTTCTCAACTGCCCGCCTGATGCGGTGAATGGCTTCGGCCTGTCCCGTGCGAAGCTTTCAACCCTGCTTGGTGTCGCGGAAGCCGTGGATACAGGCAGGCTCGATCTGGCTGCCCTGTCATCACTTGCACCGTCCGAGGCGCTGGGCGCGTTGATGCAGTTGAAAGGTGTCGGTCTCTGGACGGCTGAGGTCTATCTGATGTTCTGTGAAGGCCACGCGGATGTTTTCCCAGCCGGGGATGTGGCGCTGCGCGCTGCCGTGGCGCATGGGCTTATGCTGGAGACGCGGCCCTCGATCGCGCAAACGGTTGCCATTGCATCTGACTGGCAGCCCTGGCGCTCTGTCGCCGCCCGTCTTTTCTGGGCCTATTACGCAGCTCACATGGGCCGAAGCATCACGCCGCTTGCCTGATTCGCGAATCATTTGGCTGCGACATCAAAGGGGCTTCACATTCCTGTAACAACGGACCTAATATAGAAGGGACATAAGCCGAATCGGTGAGGAGCGTCCGTTGACGATTGCAGTCTCCCCGCAGGCCCTGCCGGCGCTCGTGTTGAACGCTGACTACCGGCCGCTGAGTTATTATCCCTTGTCGCTCTGGTCCTGGCAGGACGCGATCAAGGCGGTGTTCCTCGACCGTGTGAATATCATAGCAGAATATGATCACTCGGTTTCATCGCCCACCTTCTCGATGCGATTACCAAGCGTCGTCAGCCTCAAGACCTATATTCAACCGACCAGAAACCCGGCCTTTACCCGCTTCAACGTTTTCCTTCGCGATAAATTCGAATGCCAATATTGCGGCTCTCGCGATGATCTCACCTTCGACCACGTGATACCCCGGGCCCATGGCGGGGAAACGACCTGGGAAAATGTGGTGGCGGCCTGCTCTCCCTGCAATTTGCGAAAGGGCAGCAAACTTCCCAAGCAAGCGGGAATGTTCCCGGCGCAGAAGCCCTATCCACCCACCGTGCAGGATCTTCATAACAACGGGCGCCTGTTCCCACCCAACTATCTGCATGAAAGCTGGATGGACTATCTCTACTGGGATACCGAGCTTCAGCCCTGATTATGCGCGCTTGAATATGGCGCGCAGCGCAATGCCAGCCAGAGCAAGGCTTGCAACAACGTTCCAGCCGGCGAAGGACAGGCCGAGCACGCGTAGTGCTGCTTCCGTGCAGGATGGTCCGTGAACACTGTTGAGGTCGCTGAGCAGGTTGCCGGCATTGGTCGTCATGCCATTGGCGGTGGTGGAGCATGTCGCCGGTCCAGGCCAGAAACCCCATTCCACGCCAGCATGGTAGACACCCATTCCGGCTCCCACCAGCATCATGATGGCCACAAGCCCGAGAAGAATGCGTGTGACGGCAGGCGGCAGACGGAAGACCGCCGTGACCAGGGCCCCCAGTGCAACCGGGATGGCCCAGTAATAGGGTTCGCGTTGCAAGAGGCAAAGCGCACAGGGAATGTAGCCGCCGATATGTTGAAAGCCGAGAGCCGTTCCCACTGTGGCAGCCATTCCGGCCGCCAGGATGAGGGAATTGCTCATCAGAAAGCGGCGGGTTTCAGTCGAGGGGGCGGCATCCATGACAGTCTCTCCGGGCGAACCAGTTGTTTGCATCTGATTAGGCGAGGTGCGTCTATGTGTAAATGTGACCTCTTTGCTTCTGTCGGTCTCGAGCACCAAAAAAACGTGAGAAGCTTTGGCGGGAAGTCTCGGCAAACCGCTTGCGCCGCACCTTTGGCCTGTGCTAGACGCGTCTCACCATTTTCGAAGCCCCGTTGGCGGAATTGGTAGACGCGCCTGACTCAAAATCAGGTTCCGAAAGGAGTGCTGGTTCGATTCCGGCACGGGGCACCACTCTTCCCGCTATAGTTTTTTGTTGCTGCATCGGATCTGAGACGTTTCGCTGTCTCAGCCATCGCGCCCTGCAAGACCCAGGATCTTCTGCCTGAGCAGGCGGGCCATGTTGCGCGTGTTGCGATAGAGGTGGAGCTGCGCGCCTACCTGGCGCACGTCGCGGTCGCTGGTTTCCGACAGGCCGATGACCAGCGTGCCCATTTCCTCGCGTTCCATCCAGAATCGGCTCATGATCGGGTGATCCGGCACGGCGCAGGAATCCGAACGCTGAATATTCAGGTCGTCCAGATGCCAGTCGGTCAGCTTCATCATCAGAAGCTTGCCGGGGGAAAAGCGCGCATAGGCCTCGTCATAGGCTGTTTTCCAGGTGTAGGCCTCACCTCCCATGACGAAAACCACCAGTGATGCGATGGCTTTGCCATTCAGGTCTATCGTGTGGATACGAACGGCATCGGCTTCGGAAAGATTGGCAATGGCTTCCCGGGCGAAGGCTGCGCGGAAACGATCGCTGATCATGGCAGAGCGCTTGCGCCCTTTCCAGCCGCTCGCTTCCAGGCTGAGGAATTCCTCGGTTCTGCGGCGGATCTCGGAAGGCTGACGCGCCACCTCGTAGGAGACTGTTCCTTGCGCTTCCAGCTGGCGCCACTGCCGGCGCATTTCCCGCATATGGTGGGAGGACAGGGCTTTTCGGAGATAGGCTTCTCCGTCCAGTTCGCTTTGCAGGATGGGACGCTGAAATATGTTGGTCGTGGTGACCGGAAGGTTGCGGCCGACCGCTACCGCGCGCATGAGTTGGGCAAAGCGGCCATTGATGCGCAGGTCGGGCAGGACGAGAATATTTGGCAGGCGGAGATCTCTGCGTGACAGGGCCTCAAGCAGATTATCCAGAGTTTCAGCCGCCTCTTCGGCATCGAGAAGGGGCGTGCCCAGCGGGCCGAACGGGTTGGCCCAGGCACGAATGATCGAGGCGCCGATGGAAAAGCCCGGCTTTTCCGTGGTGAAGGGCATGAGAAGCCGCATTCGGCTGGAGCGTGCATTCACATCACGAATGAGCGCCAGTTGCACCTGCTTGTCTTCCACGCGCGGCATGGCGGGTGCCAGCACTCTTCCGGCAAAGAAGACGTTGGGTTCCAGTGCGCGGTTTGAAAGAAAGTCCAGTTCCTCCTGCAGGTCGTAACCCATGGAGGCGGGGTAGATGGACAGAGTTCTGCCTGCCCGGCCCACCTGTGTTTTCAAGGGTGCGTCAGGAATGACCGTGCGGGATGGGGCTGGGCCTATCTCGATGTCGGTGCGGAAGGGGCCTTGCGGCGGCATCTCAACCATTGTGATCCTGACCTTCATGTCTGGCGGACCCCACAATGGGGGATGCGAATGCAAACAGCCTTATCCCGAGTGTTTTGCGCACGGCAAGATGGAGGAGAATAGCCTCCAGCACCATCGCGCCCGCTGTGGCGCTCGCGGCACCATAAAGACCGTAAAGCGGAATAAGCGTGATGTTAAGGCAGATATTGGCGGTGAGGATGATCGCGTAGAGCGTCACGCAAAGTGTCTGTCGTCCGGCCATGTTGAGCAGGACTTCACCCGGGCCGACCGTTGCCTTGGCCAGGATGCCCAGAAACAGGATCAACATGAGAGGGTGGCCATTGGTGAAATTGGGGCCGAAAAGGCCAAGCAGAAATTGGCCGAGGGCGAGAACCGACAACCCGACGATCAGCGCTGGCCAGAAGGACCACCGGGCCGCTTCGCCCGCGAAACTGGCGAGTTCCTGCGTATCGCCTCTTGCCATGATGGCGGAAAAACGGGGCGCCGCAGCCGCCTTGACGGAGAAATAAACGAACTGAACCAGTGCAATTGTCTTGGCCGCGGCAAAATAGATCGCCACCTGATCTGGAGGCAGATAGAGCCCGACGACCACGACATCCGAATTGGTCAGCAGAAAACCAATTCCATCGACGAGGAAGAGCGGCAGTGAAAATCGTAGCCACGGCGCCAGCGCCAGGGTTCTGCGCCCGGTGCCGAACCGTGCCCGCAGCTTCACACTCACGCGGATGAACTGGAACAGCGAGGTGAGATAGGTTGCCACAAGCGCAGCTATCATGGCCGTGCGTGCGGTACGTTCTTCTCCAAGCCAGATGGCCAGAAGCATAAAGCCAAGGATCAGCAGCGGCCGAATGATGAAGGTGGGGCTGAGTGCGGTGAAGATCCAGCCATTGGCTCTGGCCGTGCCATCCAGCACATCGCCAAGCGCAATCATGGGCAAAGTGAACAGACCGAGGAAGACGGGCACCATCCAGTAATCCGGCACGACCTGATCGAAGACTTCGAGGAACAGAAGCCCGAAGCCCGCCAGCACGCTGGCCGATGCCATTGCAATGACACGTGCCGTCGAATTCAGCCCGCGGACAAACTCATGCTCGCCGCGGCTGCGATGCTGCGGCAGGAACCGGATGACGGCCGTGTGAAAACCGAGACAGGAGAGATTGCCGAAGACGACAACGAGAACCCATACGAAAGCAAAGATGCCGTATTCGAACTCGCCCATCAGGCGGGCCTGGATGATCTGGGCGAGAAAGGCAATCGCTGCGCTGCCAATGCGGATCAGAAAGGCCACCACCGCCATGCGCTGGGCAAGGCTTGCTTCATCATGTCCATGCAGCATCGGACCCAGTCGCCGCAGCATCGGGATCAGCCGAAGCCTGACGCTGAGCGGAAGCAGTCTTTCCGCTGTTTCGATGACCGTCATGGATGGGCGATACTCACGGTAAGCCACAAAGTAGTATCGAATTTGCATGACGGAGCGTTAAGGAAGCGTATGTCCCGGCATGAAAAAGGGGAGGTTCGAGCGAACCTCCCCTTCACGTTTCTGTTCTCGTAGAGCCAGTTAAGCCTGTTCGAAGGCGCCGTGGCAGTGCTTGTACTTCTTGCCTGAACCGCAAGGGCAGGGCTCGTTGCGGCCAACCCGCCCCCAAGTGCGAGGATCGTTGGGATCGCGATTTTCCGATACGGCAACAGCCTGATACCCGGCGGAGGCAAATTCATCTTCTCCCGTCATTGGGTCGATGTGATGAGCCTGCATCACCGGAGGCGGCTCCGGATTGGTGGCGCTGTCCTGCACCAGTTCCACGCGCATCAGCTGAGCCGTTACCGCCTCGCGCAGATTGGCGAGCAGGGCCTGGAAGAGTTCGAAGGCTTCGGCCTTGTATTCCTGCAGCGGATCGCGCTGGGCATAGCCACGGAAGCCGACAACGGAACGCAAATGGTCCAGGTTGACGATATGCTCGCGCCACAGGTGATCCAGCGTTTGCAACAGAACGGAACGCTCGACATAGGTCATGATTTCCGGGCCAAAGCGTTCTGCGCGATCCTTCGCAGCGGCATCCGCAGCATTCAGGATGCGCTCGCGAATATCGTCTTCGGCGATGCCCTCTTCCTGCACCCATTCCTCAACCGGAAGATCGAGGTTCAGCAATTGCTGGACGCCTGCCTTGAGGCCAGCAGCATCCCACTGTTCCGCATAGGCGCGTTCAGGGATATGCTTGGTGACCAGCATATCGATCACCTCATGGCGCATGTCGGTAACCGTGTCGGTCAGGTCCGTCGCATCCATCAGTTCGATGCGCTGCTCGAAGATGACCTTGCGCTGATCGTTGGTCACATCGTCATATTTGAGAAGGTTCTTACGGGTGTCGAAGTTGCGTGCCTCGACCTTTTTCTGAGCGCGCTCAAGCGCCTTGTTGATCCACGGATGAACAATGGCTTCGCCTTCCTTGAGGCCAAGCTTTTGCAACATTCCGTCCATTCGGTCAGAACCGAAGATTCGCATCAGGTCATCCTGAAGCGAAAGGTAGAATTTGGATCGGCCCGGATCGCCCTGACGGCCCGAACGGCCGCGCAGCTGGTTGTCGATACGACGGCTTTCGTGGCGTTCCGTGGCGAGAACGAAAAGTCCGCCCGCAGCGAGCGCCTTTTCCTTCAACTGCTTCACTTCCGCACGGATTGCCGCTTCCTTGGCGTCGCGCTCCGGACCGGGCTCCATGCCTTCCAGTTCGCGCTCAAGGCGCATGTCAATATTGCCGCCGAGCTGGATGTCCGTACCGCGGCCAGCCATGTTGGTGGCGATCGTAACCGCGCCCGGCACGCCTGCCTGACTGACGATATAGGCTTCCTGTTCGTGGTAGCGGGCGTTCAGCACGCTGAAATTGTTGAAACCGGCCTGCTTCAGCATGGACGCCAGCAGTTCCGACTTTTCGATCGAGGTGGTGCCGACGAGAACAGGCTGGCCGCGCTCCTGCGCGATGCGGATCTCCTCGATGATCGCCTTGTATTTTTCCTCGACCGTACGATAGACCTCGTCATCCTCGTCAATACGCTGGATGGGAAGGTTGGTCGGAACCTCGACAACGTCGAGACCGTAAATATTGGCGAATTCTTCCGCTTCGGTTGCCGCCGTGCCGGTCATGCCAGCCAGCTTCTCATACATGCGGAAATAGTTCTGGAAGGTGATCGAGGCCAGGGTCTGGTTTTCTGGCTGGATCTGGACCTTTTCTTTTGCCTCAAGCGCCTGGTGCTGGCCTTCCGAATAGCGGCGGCCCGGCATCATGCGGCCGGTAAATTCATCGATGATGACGATTTCACCATTGCGGACAATATAGTCCTTGTCGCGCTGGAAGAGCTTGTGCGCCTTCAGCGCGTTGTTGATGTGGTGAACGATAGCAACGTTCTCGACATCATACAGGGATTCGCCCTTGAGCAGGCCTGCCTCACGCAGGAGATTTTCCAGCTTCTCAGTTCCGACTTCAGAGAAGTTGGCAGAGCGCTGCTTCTCATCGATCTCGTAATCTTCCGCCGACAGCATGGGGATGAAGCCGTCGATTGTGTTGTAGAGATCGGAGCGGTCGTCCAGCGGGCCGGAAATGATGAGCGGTGTCCGGGCTTCGTCGATGAGGATCGAATCCACTTCGTCGACGATTGCGAAATAATGGCCGCGCTGCACCATCTGGCCGCGGTCATACTTCATGTTGTCGCGCAGATAGTCGAAGCCAAGCTCGTTATTGGTGGCGTAGGTGATGTCGCAGGCATAGGCGGCACGACGCTGCTCGTCATCCAGCCCGTGAACGATCACGCCGGTCGTCAGACCAAGGAAGCTGTAAAGCCTGCTCATGATGCCTGCGTCGCGGCTGGCGAGATAATCGTTGACGGTGACGACATGCACGCCGCGTCCGGTCAAGGCGTTAAGATAGACCGGCAGGGTGGCCACCAGTGTCTTGCCTTCGCCGGTTTTCATTTCCGCGATGGCGCCCTGGTTGAGGATCATGCCGCCCGTCAGCTGCACATCGAAGGGGCGCATGCCCAGCACGCGGCGTGCGGCTTCCCGCACAACGGCGAAGGCGGGAACGAGGAGGTCATCCACCGTCTTGCCATCTGCCAGCTGCTGACGGAACTCCACCGTCTTGGCCGCAAGCTGCTCATCTGTCAGGGCCTTGATGCTTTCTTCAAGGGCGCCAATGGCTTCCACGCGCGAACGATAGCCCTTGACGCGGCGATCATTGGCGGAGCCGAAAAATTTGCGTGCGATAGCACCGAAGCTGACCATGCAAATGGTCCTTTCTAAACGTAAGGCATCAGGTCACCGGTACCGGTTTACTGTGACGTCTGTTCGGGTTTTTCACAGACAAATTACAGTGCCCGCCCGGAAACTGTTCTGGACGCGAAGTAGCGTGACAGATAAGAGGGGGGTTGAATGATGTCAACGGTTCTGGCCGATACAGAATGGCCACAATCCGGTGTTTGTGAAGGTGTCATGGCCGGAATCGGACAGACTGAGACCGGTGCCAAACTCGAGAGGTCGTACCTAATGTTTCGTTCCAAAATCGTCGCCGCCGCGACTCTGGCTGCAGCGTTTACGTTTCACACGCCGCTGTTTGCCCAGGACGATGCTGTCGTGGCAAAGGTTGGTGGCGTGGAAATTCACCAGTCAGACCTGGATACTGCGATGGCCAACTTGAGCCCGCAATACCAGCAGCTGCCGGAAGACCAGAAGAAGGTTGCCGCACTTTCGCAGGTTATCGACATCAAGCTCGTTGCCAAGAAAGCCGAAGCGGCTGGCCTGCAGAACAGCGACGATTTCAAAAAGCGCATGGCCTTCCTGCAGGAGCGCGAGCTGCACAACGCCTACCTGCGCGACCAGTTCGACAAGCTGAAGCCGGAAGAAATCAAGGCTCGCTACGACAAGGAAGTCGCAGCCATGCCGAAGGAAGAAGAAGTGCATGCCCGCCACATTCTGGTGAAGACCGAGGATGAGGCAAAAGACATCATCAAGCAGCTCGATGCCGGCAAGGACTTCACCGAACTTGCCAAGGCAAAGTCTGAGGATTCCAGCAAGTCCGATGGTGGTGATCTGGGTTACTTCACCAAGGGCCGCATGGTGCCGGAATTCGAAGAGGCTGCCTTCGCTCTCGAAAAGGGCGCCTACACCAAGACCCCGGTCAAGTCGCAGTTCGGTTATCACGTGATCAAGGTTGAAGATAAGCGCGATGCGCAGCCGCCTGCATTCGATCAGGTTGAGCCGCAGGTTCGCCAGATCGTCATGCAGGAGAAGTATTCTTCGATCATCGATGATGCCAAGAAGGACCAGAAGGTCGAAATTACCGATGAAAATCTGCGCAAGGGCTATGACGAGCTGACCAAGAGCGAGTAATAGCGTCTAAAAGCCAATCCCGGCCCGCCTTGGCGGGCCTTTTCTTGTCCGGAACCTGAAGAACATGTCTGCAACCGTTTCTCCGCTCGCTCCCAAATCCTATCCTGACATGCCGGTCATCGATGGGGTGCGCATGGCCACTGCTGCCGCTGGCATCAAGTATAAGAACCGAACGGATGTGTTGTTGATGGTGTTTGACGAGCCTGCTTCGGTGGCGGGCGTCTTCACCCGTTCCAAGTGCCCTTCGGCTCCGGTGGATTTTTGCCGTGCGAACCTTCCTCACGGCAAGGCGCGTGCGGTGGTGGTCAATTCCGGCAATGCCAATGCATTTACCGGCAAGAAGGGCCGTGCCGCCACGGAACTGACCGCTGATTCGGCCTCCAAGGCCGTGGGTTGCGCCACCAATGAGGTTTATCTCGCCTCAACGGGTGTGATTGGCGAGCCCTTGGATGCCACGAAGTTCGCTGGCGTGCTGGGAGACATGCATGCCAGTGCAACGGGCGATTTCTGGCTGGAAGCCGCCAAGGCCATCATGACCACCGACACTTATCCCAAGGTGGCGACGCGCACGGCTGAAATCGGTGGCGTGACTGTGAGACTGAACGGCATCGCCAAGGGTGCGGGCATGATTGCGCCTGACATGGCGACCATGCTTTCCTTTGTGGTGACGGATGCGGCGATTGCGCCTGCTGTTCTGCAAAGCCTGCTTTCGGAAGGCGTCGGCCCGACATTCAATTCCGTGACCGTCGATAGCGATACATCCACCTCCGACACGCTGCTTCTGTTCGCGACGGGCAAGGCCGCTGGCCAGCAAGAGGTGAGCGATGCAGGAGATGTTCGTCTGGCATCCTTCCGCGCGGCGCTGAACGATCTCCTCAAGGATCTGGCGCTTCAGGTCGTGCGCGACGGGGAAGGCGCCCGCAAGATGGTGGCAGTCACAGTAACCGGCGCCGAAAGCGATGCGGCTGCCAAGCGCATAGCGCTTTCGATTGCCAACTCTCCGCTGGTGAAAACCGCTGTTGCGGGCGAGGATGCAAACTGGGGCCGCGTTGTCATGGCCGTTGGAAAATCCGGCGAAATGGCGGACCGCGATCGTCTGGCAATCTGGTTCGGTGATGTACGCGTGGCCGTTCACGGCGAGCGCGATCCCGATTACTCGGAGGCTGCCGCTACCGCTGTCATGCAGCAGGAAGACATTGCTGTGCGCGTTGATATCGGCCTCGGGCAGGGCTCCGCAACGGTCTGGACATGCGACCTCACGAAGGAATATGTCGCCATCAATGGCGACTACCGGAGCTGATGGATTGATGCAGGCGAGTTCATCCCATGGAAACCTGCCGCTTGTGCGACGCCTGGAGGCCGTCGGCTTTCGGGCCTGGCCTGCGGCTTCCGTGGTTTACGATGGCAGCTGGCAGGTTCGACTGACCGGAAGCCATCCGTCCAAACGGCTGAATTGCGTGGTTCCGCTGGATCCTTCCGATTATCGCGATGCCGATATCCGCATCGAGAAGGCCCGCAAGCGTTTCGAGCATTACGGCCGCCCGCTTTTGATCCGCGAAACGCCACTCGCCCCCAGGCAATTGCTGGAAAATCTGTCGCAGAGTGGCTGGTCGCGGTTTGAGACGGCCGAGGTCATGACGGTGGATCTCACATGCCTGGAATTGCCCGATACGCTGGATCATATACCGACCCACGATATTGGCCGATTCATTGATGTGTACCTGACGGTGCAGCAGGAAGATCCAGCTTTGAAGCCTGCTCTTGCCGAGATTCTGTCCGCCATCAAGCCGACCTGTGGCTTCTTCACGGCGGAGCATCTGGACGAAGGGCCGATGGCCGCCGCGCTGTGTGTTCAGGACAATGATCTGGCAGGCATCCTGTCTTTTGCGGTGATCGAGCGGATGCGCCGCCGTGGTTTCGGC
The DNA here is from genome assembly GCF_042680945.1 of Affinirhizobium helianthi. NCBI lineage: Bacteria > Pseudomonadati > Pseudomonadota > Alphaproteobacteria > Hyphomicrobiales > Rhizobiaceae > Affinirhizobium > Affinirhizobium helianthi. The sequence continues at coordinate 44,139 of NZ_JBHUEQ010000011.1, forward strand.
ACAGAGCTTCTGACGGCAGCGCTTCGTTGGGCCCGTATCAATGGAGCACGCACTGCCTGGCTTCAGGTCAATGCGACGAATGCGCCAGCTCTTTCTCTCTACAGCAAGTTCGGCTTCCGCACCGCCTACGAATATCACTACTGGGCAATCGAGAAGGACATCCCATGACACAGGTTTCGCGCCGCATCGTTCTTGTTGCTGCTTGCGCGCTTGTGGATGCCGATGGCCGTATTCTTCTTGCGCAACGGCCCGAAGGCAAAAGCCTGGCCGGACTTTGGGAGTTTCCGGGCGGCAAGGTGGAGGCCGGTGAAACGCCGGAAGAGACGCTGGTGCGTGAGCTGGAGGAAGAGCTTGGCATCAAGACCAAGGTGCCCTGCCTTGCACCGCTGACCTTTGCCAGCCATACCTATGAGGATTTCCACCTCTTGATGCCGCTTTATGTTTGCCGGCGTTTCGAAGGCATTCCCGTTGGCCGTGAGGGGCAGGCGATAAAGTGGGTGCGCACCGCGCAATTGCGCGACTACCCCATGCCTCCTGCGGATGAGCCGCTGATCCCCTTCCTTCAAGACCTGCTCTAGGTGTTTAGTCCAGGCCTTCGGTTTCGCGCATTTCGGAGCGAAAGCGCGCGACGACACCATTCCTGGAAATGCTCCAAGTCCTCATCCCGAAGGGTGTGCATCTTTCTCGACTGTCTGGCTGCTGACGCGTAAGCCGAAGCGTCAGAAGTTTCCATTTTCGTTAAATTATCCACAAGCTTTGTCTGATAGGGCCGCCACATCTGTTGGCGTTAACAGATCCTTTATCGGATTCAGACAATATGACGCTTCCTTTAATGATCTTGCATGAGGCTTTGATGGAAGAGGAATTCTGGAAGACTGTTCGCGCCCAAAAGCGGGCATCGAACAGGTCTGGCAAGACCGGTGTTCTGAACATTGCGCTTCTTTTCGGCACGGCAGCGATTGCCTTGTCACTCATTGTGACGCCCATGCTGGCTAACCGGCAGGACACGCGCAAACTCGCCCACGTGCAGGAAGAGTTCGATCAGATCACGACGGGTTCGATTAGCAAGGATGAGAAGGCGCCGAAGCATTATACGATCAGGCGCAGTGTATTGCAGGATACCCCAGGGTCGGTCTGCATCGTTCAGGGTTACGGCGCATCTTCCCCATGCTGATGCTGGCGGTGTTTGCCTGATTTTACACGCGGCCTATGAGGAAATGTTAACGCAGTTATGCGCATAAGTTGAGACAGGGCGAGGCCGGAGCGAAACGATCGCTTCGGCCTTTCCTGCAAGTGCCGCCGTTATCGGGGTGGTTTTGCATCGTCTTCACGACACCGAGCCAAGGCAGGATTGCGAATGTCTCTGTTCCGCAAGCTTTTCAAAGACGAACGCGGCGCGACGGCCGTTGAATACGGCCTGCTTGCTGCCATTATCGGGGGCATCTTGATTGTGGCGTTCGAACTGCTTTCCGGCAGGCTTCAAGCCATCCTTGAACTGGTTGCCAGCTATCTGAAGGGCTGAGAATTATGGAGCGTCGGGCGTGATCTTGAGCGCATCGGCGAGACGCATCTTGGCGGATCCGGGCTTCAATGGCTTCTGTTGACTCTCATGCGGAGCCCAGCCGGAGGCATAGACGATGGAAAAGCTCGCTCTGATACGGCCATCTGGATCGGCAAAGCGCTCTGCATAGATTTCGGCGGCTCGCAGGAAGAACTCCCGCGTCAGCGGTCTGCGGCTGCGATTGATCAGCGGATTGGTCATGCCCATGGCACGCAGATCCCGCATCAGGGCAAAAAGATTATCGTAGCGCACGGTATAGTTCTCGGCATCCACGACCGGCAGGGCAAAGCCTGCCCGTTGCATGAGCCCTCCGATATCGCGCACATCGGCAAAGGGGATTACGCGGGGGCTTGCTCCGCCCAGCAATTCAGCTTCTGCCGCCAATAGAACGTCGCGCAATTCCTGCAAGGTGCCGGCGCCGGGAATGGCGGCCAGAAGCAGACCATCCGGCTTCAGCGCCCGCTTTATGCGAATCAGCATGCCAGGGGTGTCATTGGTCAGATGCAGGGCGAGCGGCGACAGCACCAGATTGACGGACTGTTCCTGAAGCGGAACGTCTTCAAGCGCCCCCTCCAGTATTGCTGTGCCGGCCTCGCCAAAGATCTGGCTGGTCTCCACCCTGTCGATCGTGCCAACCCTGCCTGTGCGCGCCACGAGCCGCGCCGTGCTGCCCGTTGCTCCATGAAGCTCCACAGCCTTTTCGAAATGCCTTTCGACCACGGACAGGCGATCTGCCAGTTCCTGTGCGACGATGTTCAGGAGGAAATCGCCGCCGGAATCCGGCCTGCCCATCGCCTTTTCGCGCCGGGCGGTTACGAGATCGAGATCGAAAAGGACATCCATCGGTATCATCCTGCAAAATCTAGTAGGTCGCATGGGGCGGCTTGAGCGGCTAAAGTCAAGCACATGGGGTGGGATTATCTAAAAATCGAGAGTGATTTCGGGCGCGCGCACGCCAGTGCTCTCTTGCGTCCGCTGCTGGACATTGTCTATCCGCCTGCCTGTTCTGTGTGTGGCGCACGCACCCAGCGCCATTTCGCCATCTGCCCGGATTGCTGGAGCAGGATGCGCTTTATCGAGCGGCCCTATTGCGATGTGCTTGGTATCCCCTTCAGACAGGATCAGGGGGAGGGGGCACTCTGTGCCCAGGCCATTGCAGAGCCCCCCTCCTTCGACAGGCTGCGCGCGGTTGCGCTGCACGAGGGGCCGGCGCGAAGCCTCGTACATTCGCTCAAATATCGCGATCGGACGGATCTTGCGCGGATGATGGCGCAATGGATGGCCCGGGCCGGTGCGGCGGAACTGGCGGCATGCGATGCCATTCTGCCGATCCCGTTGCATTGGACGCGGCTCGCCTGGCGGCGCTTCAATCAATCGGCGGAACTCGCCCGGCATTTGTCACGACTGACAGATAAGCCGATGTTGGCCACGACACTGCGCCGCGCCAAGCGCACCCGTCGGCAGGTCGGGTTGACGGCTTCCAGGCGGGAGGACAATCTTCGTGCTGCCTTCCGCATTGTCCCTGGCCATGAAAACGATGTTTTCGGCAAGCGGATCATTCTGGTCGATGACGTGTTTACCACCGGGGCTACGGTTTCATCCGCAGCACGGGTGCTGCGCCGGGCCGGGGCAACGGACATCACCGTTTTGAGCTTTGCAATGGCCTTGCCAGAACCTATATGACGGCGATAACAGCGAGCGCGAAAATTCCCGGCGTTCCAGGAGATCATGATGGCTGAAGTAGTAATCTATACGCGACAGATGTGCGGCTATTGCGCGCGAGCGAAATCTCTTCTTCAATCGAAGGGCGTGGATTTCACCGAGCACGATGCGACCTTTTCGCAGGAACTGCGGCAGGAAATGATAGAAAAGGCGAACGGCAAGTCCACCTTCCCGCAGATCTTCATCAATGGTCAGCATGTGGGCGGTTGCGACGATCTTCACGCGCTGGATCGAGACGGTAAGCTGAATCCGCTTCTGGCGGCCTGAGGAGTGCGACATGGCAAAACTGGCCGTGGTCCAGATGTGCTCCGGCGTATCTGTCGAGCGGAATGCCGATACCATGGCGCATCTCGTTCGTGATGCCGCCGCGCAGGGCGCAGTCTACGTTCAGACACCTGAAATGACGGGTTCGCTCCAGCGGGATCGCATGGCTCTGCGTGCTGTCCTGCGTGACGAGGAGACGGATCTCATTATTGCGCGGGCAAGAACGCTGGCTGCCGAGCTTGACATTTATGTTCACGTTGGTTCGACCGCCATTGCGCGACCGGACGGCAAGATTGCCAATCGCGGTTTTCTTGCCGGACCCGATGGAGCCAAGATTTGCTCCTACGACAAGATCCACATGTTCGATGTCGATCTGGACAATGGGGAAAGCTGGCGGGAAAGTTCTGCCTATGAGGCCGGGAACGAGGCAAGAGTCGAGAACCTGCCGTTTGGCAAGCTTGGCTTTGCCATTTGTTACGACGTGCGCTTTCCGCAGCTCTTCCGCGCGGAAGCCATGGCTGGCGCAGAAATTCTGACAGTGCCCGCTGCGTTTACGCGGCAGACTGGTGAGGCGCATTGGGACATCTTGCTGCGTGCACGTGCGATTGAGAACGGCGCGTTTCTTCTGGCTGCAGCACAAGGTGGAACCCATGAGGATGGTCGTGAGACCTATGGGCATTCGATGATTATCGATCCCTGGGGCCGCATTCTGGCGCAGGCTGGCGGGCAGGGCGAGGCCGTTCTGGTTGCCGATGTGGATGTAAGCGACGTTCACGCAGCCCGGCGCAAGATCCCCAATTTGAAGAATGCGCGGGAGTTCGCACTGTGCCAGGGCAATGGCGAGTGGGGAGGCGAACGCGCTTGATCCGCTATTCATTACATTGCGACAAGGGCCATGACTTCGAGGGGTGGTTCTCGACCAGCGCTGATTTTGACGGGCAGTTGGCCTCAGGTTTCCTCAGCTGTCCTTCCTGTGGCTCGACTTCCATTCACAAGGCGCTGATGGCGCCTGCCGTCTCGACCGCCCGGAAGCAGGAAGCGCGCCAGCAGGTTGTCATGGACGCGGTTCGGCGCGAGGCAATGGCCAAGCTGAAGGAAGCCGTTCAGGCAATCCGCGCCAATGCGGAGGATGTGGGTGAACGCTTCCCCGAAGAGGCGCGCAAGATCCACTATGGCGAAGCAGATGCGCGCGGCATTATCGGTCAGGCAAGCCTGGATGATGTTCGTGACCTGATCGACGAGGGTATCGAAGTCGCGCCGCTACCGGTGCTTCCCGACGATACCCATTGATGACGTTCCCGGTTCACCCAGGGCGCTTCGTCAGCAGCATATAGTTCACATCCATGTCGCGGGACAGGTTCCAGCGGTCCTGCAAAACATTGTAGAACACGCCTGTGCGGTGGATGACCTCAAGGCCGCTCCGCTGCAAGGGGCGCTCGAGTTCCTCCGGGCGCACCAGCTTGTCATAGGAATGTGTACCCTTGGGCAGCCAGCGCAGGATGTTTTCCGCCGCAAATATGGCCAAGGCGTGCGCCTTGAAGGTGCGGTTGATCGTGGCGATGAACATCAGGCCACCGGGGCGGACCATGGAGGCGCAGGTGCTGATGAAGAGATCGACATCGGCAACGTGTTCCACGACTTCCATGTTGAGGATGACATCGAAGGTCTCGCCTGCTTCTGCCAGCTGTTCGGCGGGCACGGCCCGGTAATCGACGGAAACGCCGCTTTCGGCTGCATGGGTCTGGGCGATGCGGACGTTCTTTTCTGACGGGTCCGCGCCAACCACTTCGGCACCCATGCGTGCCATCGGTTCAGACAGCAGGCCGCCGCCGCAGCCGATATCGAGAAAACGCAGACCTTCGAACGGGCGAGCACTGCGCGGGTCACGACCGAAATTCTCGCACACCTTGTCGCGAATGAAAGAGAGACGTACCGGGTTGAACTTGTGGAGGGGTTTGAACTTGCCGGTCGGGTTCCACCATTCCGCAGCCATGGCGGAAAAACGATCCACTTCGCTCTGGTCGATCGTCGTTGCGGTGTCGGTCATCGTTCGGCTCCTTCATCTGTCGAAGATTGAAGTCGGTTGCTGCAGGCCACTTGTCAAGCCCGGCATAAGGCCGCAGAGGATATCAATCGATGGTTTCGCTTTTATGGACGGCCGCTTATTCATCCAGCGGCTGCATTGACTTAAAAAAAACAAAATGAAATTTGCCTTTGACGACAGAAGGGACGTTGAGCATGACAATAATGTTTTCCCCAGGAGGAAACCTGTGAAACGTCAAATTTGGAAGGCTATGGCAATCACCGCCTTCTGTGCGCTGCCCGCCGTGGCATCGGCGGCAAGCAGCGGCATTGCCACTGCCAATGTGAACATGCGTTCCGGCCCAAGCACTCGCTATCCCGCAGTCGTGGTGATCCCCGCGGGCGCCCCGATCACCATCAATGGATGTCTGAACAACGTCAATTGGTGTGACGTGACCTTTGCCCGTGGGCGCGGCTGGGTTTCCGGCAGCTATATTCAGGCGACCTATCGCCAGAACCGCGTCTATGTCGCGCCGAACTACTATCGCTCGCTGGGAATTCCCACGATCACCTTCGATGTCGATACCTACTGGGGACGCTACTATCGCGACCGCGATTTTTATCGTGAACGGGACAGATGGAGAAGCTGGGATTACCGGCGCGATCTGCCGCCGCCTCCACCTCCTGGCTGGCGCGAGCGTGATCCGGACCGTGACTGGGCGAGAGATCGCTTGCGCGATGAGCAACGTTTCCGGGAGGAGCAGCGCTGGCGAGATGAGCGGCGGTTCCGCGAGGAACAGATGCAACGGGATGAACAGCGCTGGCGCGAGGAGCGCAGATGGCGCGAGCAGAACCGCGACTGGCGCGATGGACGCCCCGACGACGGTAACTGGCGTGACAGGCGAAATCAGGATTTCGAGCGCCGCGCCCTGCCACCCGGCAGCGACGATCTCGGGACCAGAACGCCGCCGGACATGGACCGCGATTTCGGCAATTGCGCCCCTGGTCTGCCCTGCTCGGCACCCCGCAATTGACAGGCTTCCTGCGCTCCCGCTTTCAGCGGGGGCGCCTTGACTTTGCCCAAGCCTTTTCATTTATTTCGTTGACGCTTACATCGGCGGTAACAAAGCGCTTTTCCGTTGCGCACAATCCCCCTTTTCGCTAATAGGACGCCGCAAGCCAAGGGGGCTTCCGGCACCCGAGGACGACGGAATGTGAAGCCGTGTCCGTCTCGGGACATGAAAAGGTGGTTTTGATCAGCGATGGCACGCATTGTCATGAAGTTCGGCGGCACTTCGGTCGCCAATCTCGAGCGCATTCATAACGTCGCGCGCCATGTGAAACGCGAAGTCGATGCGGGCCACGAGGTGGCTGTGGTCGTTTCCGCCATGTCGGGCAAAACCAACGAATTGGTGGGTTGGGTTCAGGACACGCCGAAGGTCGCGGGCGCAAGCTCGCCTTTCTACGATGCCCGGGAATATGATGCAGTCGTTGCCTCCGGTGAGCAGGTCACGTCCGGCCTTCTGGCCATCGCGCTGCAATCCATGGGCATCAATGCCCGATCCTGGCAGGGCTGGCAGATCCCGATCCGCACGGACAACGCACATGGCGCGGCCCGCATTCTCGATATCGACGGCAGCGAAATCGTTCGCCGCATGGGCGAGGGGCAGGTTGCGGTGGTCGCCGGTTTCCAGGGGCTTGGCCCCGATAACCGCATTGCAACGCTTGGCCGTGGCGGTTCGGATACCTCGGCTGTTGCCATTGCCGCTGCCGTCAAGGCGGATCGTTGCGATATCTATACAGACGTCGATGGTGTCTATACTACCGACCCGCGCATCGTGCCCAAGGCGCGACGTATGAAGAAGATCTCCTTTGAGGAAATGCTGGAAATGGCATCCCTCGGTGCAAAGGTCCTGCAGGTTCGCTCCGTCGAGCTTGCTATGGTGCACAAGGTGCGCACCTTTGTTCGCTCCAGTTTCGAGGATCCCGATGCGCCGGGCATGGGCGACCTCATCAATCCGCCCGGTACGTTGATTTGCGACGAGGAAGAAATCGTGGAACAGGAAGTCGTAACCGGCATCGCCTATGCCAAGGATGAAGCGCAAATTTCGCTGCGCCGCGTGGCAGACCGCCCCGGCGTTTCCGCGGCCATCTTCGGCCCGCTGGCGGAAGCGCACATCAATGTCGATATGATCGTGCAGAATATTTCCGAAGACGGTTCCAAGACGGACATGACCTTCACGGTACCGTCCGGCGATGTCGAAAAGGCAATGCAGGTTCTGGATCAGAACAAGGGCACGATCGGTTTTGACGTCGTTCAGAACGAAACCGGCATGTGCAAGGTCTCTGTTGTCGGTATCGGTATGCGCAGCCATGCAGGTGTTGCTGCCACCGCCTTCAAGGCACTCGCCGAAAAGGGCATCAATATTCGTGCCATCACAACTTCGGAGATCAAAATCTCCATTCTGATCGATGGCGCCTACTCCGAACTTGCCGTTCGCACTTTGCATTCTGCTTACGGTCTCGATAAGAGTTGAAAATCAACCGGCACGGTTGCGTCGCTCTCTCGGGCGGCGCATCATCTTCCGGATTATTGTGATTTGAGATTCGGGAGTACGAATGCCGATGAGAGACCTATCGGCAGGCCCGCGCGTCCTGCTTAAGCGATTGCGGGAATTGATGGCAGAGCCGCTGGAGCCGCAAGAGCGGCTCGACCGGATCGTGCGTCAGATTGCCAGCAATATGGTGGCCGAAGTTTGTTCGGTCTATGTGCTGCGTTCAGACGGTGTGCTGGAGCTTTACGCCACCGAAGGTCTCAACAAGGATGCGGTGCACCTTGCCCAGCTGAAAATGGGGCAAGGTCTTGTCGGCACCATCGCTGCATCTGCCCAACCGCTCAATCTTTCCGATGCGCAGGCTCATCCTGCATTCCGCTATCTGCCTGAAACGGGTGAGGAAATTTATCATTCCTTCCTCGGCGTGCCGATCTTGCGTGCCGGTCGCACTTTGGGCGTTCTGGTCGTTCAGAACAAGGCGCAGCGCAACTACCGCGAAGACGAGGTAGAGGCGATGGAAACCACCGCAATGGTGATCGCCGAGATGATTGCGACCGGAGAATTGAAGAAAATTACGCAGCCGGGTCTGGAACTGGACCTGACCCGCGCCATCACGCTGGATGCAGATGGCTATAATGAAGGGATCGGATTGGGCCACGTGGTTCTGCACGAACCGCGCGTGGTGGTAACCAATCTTCTCAACGAGGATGCGGACAAGGAAATTGAGCGCCTTGCCGAGGCCATCGGCTCCTTGCGCCTTTCCATCGACGACATGCTGTCCCGCCGCGAAGTGGCGCAGGAAGGTGAGCACCGCGAGGTGCTGGAAACCTACCGCATGTTTGCCCACGACCAGGGATGGGTGCGCCGAATGGAGGAAGCAATCCGCAACGGCCTGACCGCCGAAGCGGCGGTGGAGAAGGTTCAGAGCGATACCAAGGCGCGCATGATGCGCCTGACGGATCCTTATCTGCGCGAGCGGATGCATGATTTTGACGATCTTGCCAATCGCCTTCTGCGTCAGCTGACCGGCTTTTCCGGCCGTGCGATGGATCAGGGCTTCCCGATTGATGCGATTGTTTTTGCGCGCGCCATGGGCGCGGCGGAGCTTTTGGACTATCCGCGCGCCAATCTGCGTGGACTGGTTCTGGAAGACGGTGCTGTCACCAGCCACGTCGTGATCGTTGCGCGTGCCATGGGCATTCCGGTCATCGGTCAGGCGGCGGGTGTTGTGGCGCTGGCGGAAAACGGCGATTCGGTCATCATCGACGGTGACGAGGGTCAGGTTCACCTGCGGCCGATGGCCGACCTGGTGAAAGCCTATGAGGAAAAGGTTCGCCTGAGAGCACGGCGCCAGGAGCAGTTCCGGGCCTTGCGTGACGTTGACCCCGTGACGCGGGACGGCAAGCGAATCACGCTGCTGATGAATGCGGGGTTGATGGTCGATCTGCCCCAACTGGCCGAATCGGGCGCAGATGGAATTGGTCTGTTCCGCACGGAACTTCAGTTCATGATCGCTTCGCAGATGCCGAAGCTGGAGGAACAGGAAGCCTTCTATCGCAATGTGCTGCGGCAGGCTGCCGGCCATAGCGTGACATTCCGCACGCTCGATATTGGCGGTGACAAGGTCGTTTCGTATTTCCGTTCGCAGGAAGAGGAAAATCCGGCGCTGGGTTGGCGTGCCATTCGCCTCTCGCTCGATCGCCCCGGCCTGCTGCGCACTCAATTGCGTGCCTTGTTGCGTGCCTCGGCCGGTTCCGAGCTGAAGATGATGCTGCCAATGGTGACCGAGGTTTCGGAAATCCGTGCCGTGCGGGACCTGATGCAGAAGGAAGTTCAGCATCTTTCCAAGTTCGGCCACGGCTTGCCGCGCAAGCTTCAGTTCGGTGCCATGTTGGAAGTACCGGCCCTGATGTGGCAGCTGGATGAATTGATGACAGAGGTGGACTTTGTGTCCGTCGGCTCGAACGATCTCTTCCAGTTTTCCATGGCGGCGGATCGTGGCAATGCCCGCGTCTCGGATCGTTTCGATATTCTCGGCAAGCCCTTCCTGCGCATTTTGCGTGACATCGTGCGGGCCGCAGATCGGAACAAGACGCCGTTGACGCTTTGTGGCGAAATGGCTGGAAAGCCCCTTTCGGCGATGGCGCTGCTGGCAATCGGCTTCCGCTCTGTGTCCATGACGCCGACCTCCATCGGCCCTGTGAAGGCCATGCTGTTGGGGCTGGACGTCGATCTGTTGGCAGGAGAGCTCAACCAGGTGCTTGACGATACGCGTTCGGATGTTTCCGTTCGCGAATTGCTGGTCAACTTTGCGACCACGCACAATATCCCGCTCTAGAGCATGGGATTGCCTGGAAAGCGAATGCCGGTTTTCAGGGAGTCCGATGCGCGAACAAGGCAGTAGAGCCTCATGTTCTCTCAGGGAGCATGATGGTCTCGAACACGAAAACTATTGGAGTTTATTAGGTGGCGAAGCTTCCTGTCGACAAGATGCGCGAACTGGAGCGCCGCTTCAGCGAGATTGAAGCGCGCATGGCTGAAGGCCCCGCTGCGGATGTTTATGTAAAGCTGGCTTCGGAATATTCGGAATTGCAGCCGGTCGTCGCGAAGATACGCGACTATGAAAAGGCCGTGGCGGAAGAGGCGGATTTGCGAACGCTTCTGGCCGACAAGGCGACCGACCGCGAGATGCGCGAACTGGCGGAAATGGAGCTACCGGACACGCAGGCCCGCGTCGAAGCGCTGGAAAAAGACATGCAAATCCTTCTGCTGCCGAAGGATGCGGCGGATGAGAAGAGTGCGATTCTTGAAATTCGTGCCGGGACGGGCGGTTCAGAAGCGGCGCTGTTTGCTGGCGATCTCTTCCGTATGTATGAGCGCTTCTCCAGTTCGAAGGGCTGGAAGGTGGAGGTGCTTTCCGCAAGCGAAGGCGAAGCTGGCGGCTTCAAGGAAATCATCGCCACCGTTTCGGGCAGGGGCGCTTTTGCCAAGCTGAAGTTCGAATCGGGTGTGCATCGCGTGCAGCGCGTACCGGAAACGGAGGCTGGTGGACGTATTCATACATCGGCTGCGACAGTCGCAGTTTTGCCGGAGGCTGAGGATATCGATATCGAAATCAGGCCTGAGGACATCCGCGTGGATACCATGCGCTCTTCCGGTGCCGGCGGGCAGCACGTCAATACTACCGATTCCGCTGTGCGAATCACCCATCTGCCAACCGGTCTGGTGGTGACGAGTTCCGAAAAATCGCAGCACCAGAACCGGGCAAAGGCCATGCAGGTCCTGCGCTCGCGTCTTTATGATATCGAGCGTCAGAAGGCGGAGAGCGAGCGATCCGCCGATCGCAAAAGCCAGGTAGGATCAGGCGACCGATCCGAGCGCATCCGGACCTATAACTTCCCACAGGGGCGTGTGACGGATCACCGGATCAACCTGACGCTCTACAAGCTCGACCGGATGATGGAAGGCGAAATCGACGAAGTGGTCGACGCCCTGATTTCCGACTATCAGGCAGGTCAGCTGGCACAATTGGGCGAGCCCTCTTGACGGATACGCTCGCACATCTTCTGGCCGATTGCCGACGAGAGCTTGAGGCTGCCGGAATAGACAACAGCGCCATGGATGCCCGTACGCTGATCCTGGGTATTCTCCAGCTTACGCCGACAGAACTGGTGCTTAAGGCGGATCGGCAGATCGACGAGGAGGGGCGGACCCGCGTACACGCAGCCATCCAGCGCCGCAAGGCTCGCGAGCCGGTCCATCGTATTCTGGGGGCGCGTGAATTCTATGGGCTGACGCTTGAACTGTCGCCTGATACGCTGGAGCCAAGGCCTGATACCGAGGTGCTTGTCGATGCGTTGGTTGAGCATGGCAGGCGGATCGGCCAGATGACGGAGCGTCCCCGTCTTCTGGATCTTGGTACCGGCACAGGTGCAATAGCGCTGGCGCTTCTGCATGAATTGCCCGATTTTTCTGGCCTGGGCATCGATATTTCCCAAGGTGCCCTTGAAACCGCCAGACGCAATGCCGACCTCAATGGGATAGGCGAACGCTTCGAGACAATGTGCAGCGACTGGTTCGCGCAAATTAGCGGGTGCTTTGACATAATCGTGTCAAACCCACCTTATATCAGAAGCGATGTGATCGGCACGCTTGAGCCGGAAGTGAGGGATTTCGATCCCTTGGCGGCACTTGATGGTGGCCCGGATGGGCTTGAGCCCTATCGTATCATTGCCCGCGATGCGGATGCTTTCCTCAACAGGAATGGTGTGCTTGCGGTTGAGATGGGGTTTGATCAGAAACAGTCCGTCGACGATATATTTAGCAGCCGTGGATATACTGTGCTTCAGGCAGTCTCCGACTATGGAGGAAATGACCGGGCATTGGTTTTTAAACGGAAAAGCGATGATTTTGCCACTCCTTAGCCTCGTTTTGCACACGCGAAAGAAAAGGCTTGGAATTGGCGAGGAAGCGGGATAGTTTGCGGGCACGCGCTGGGCGGCTGGGAATGGACCGAGATTCGTTCAGGTTAAGCTCAACCGCAAAGCTGCTCTTCAATAGAGAGCCTCCAGGGTTGAACAATACCTAGTGCGTGCATCAGATAAACTGACTTCCACTAGCAGCAGGATGGATAAACCCCTGCTTGCGGCACGTGAAGGCTTGTGTCGGCGAGGCCGTACAGCCGCGTGGCCCTTAATCAGCAAAAGTACAGAGAATTCAGGTGAAAGATCGATGAGGCCAGGACAGCAGAATAAGCGTGGTCGGGGGCGCGGCAACAACAACAATAATAACGGCGGCGGCGGTGGCGGGGGAAACAATTTCAACCGCAAGGGCTCGAACCCGCTGACCCGGACCTATGACAGTTCCGGCCCGGACATCAAGATTCGCGGTACCGCTCAACATATCGCTGAAAAATACGCGGCACTTGCCCGCGACGCACAGAGCTCCGGCGACAGGGTTATGGCGGAAAACTATCTGCAGCATGCTGAGCATTACAATCGGATCATTGCAGCGGCTCAGGCGCAGATGCAGGAACGCTATCAGCGTGACGAGCGCACGGACTTCAATGAGCGTGAACAGGACGATTCGGAAAGTGTCGAGCAGGATGAAGGTGCAGCAGTTGCGCCAGCTCCGGTTGCTCGCGCCGAGGCACCTGCTCCTGCGCCGGTTCGGGTTGTCGAGGAGGCTCCGGCTGTCGATGGAAGCGGCCCTCAGCCGGTGATCGATGGCACGCCTGCCGAAGTTGCCCTGGAAGAAGAAGGCGCAAGCACGTCGGCGCAGCCGCGTGAACGCCAGCCAAGGCGCCGCACTGCTGGCAACCGCCCACGCCGCCCGCGTCGTTCTGCTGAAGGTGGTGAAGGCGATGCAGCTGGTGGCGATGCACCGGCCATGGCCGATGCGGCTACCGAATAAGCCTGATCCAGCGGATCATTTGCTTTTGTCAGCCCCGGTGTTTAACGCCGGGGTTTTTCGTTTCAGCTGCCTTTAAACTTCAAAAATCACCTCCCATATCTGGTTGGAAAATGGCTTTCACGGTAACACGAAAGCAGTTGGGCTCGCCTTTTGAGGGAGCTCAAACCCAACCGTCGGTCTGTGCCTTATAAGGGCAGGGCGACTCATGGAGGTCTTGTTATGAATATCGAGAAATATTCCGAGCGCGTTCGCGGTTTCCTTCAATCCGCGCAGACTCATGCTCTCTCGGAAGGGCACCAGCAGTTCACGCCGGAACATGTTTTGAAGGTGTTGCTGGACGATGAGCAGGGCATGGCGTCTTCGCTGATCGAGCGGGCAGGCGGCAATGCCAAGGAAGCGCGCCTTGCCAATGATGCGGCGCTGGCCAAGCTGCCCAAAGTTTCCGGCGGTGGTGGGCAGGTTTACCTGTCGCAACCTCTGGCCAGGGTTTTTTCAACCGCGGAAGATGCCGCCAAGAAAGCCGGCGATAGTTTCGTCACCGTGGAGCGGCTTCTTTTGGCTCTTGCCATCGAGGGTACGGCCACCACGTCTTCGACGCTGAAAAAGGCGGGCGTTTCTGCCCAGGCACTCAATCAGGTCATCAATGATATCCGCAAGGGGCGCACCGCCGATTCCGCCAATGCGGAACAGGGCTTTGACGCGCTGAAGAAATTTGCGCGGGACCTGACGCAAGAGGCGCGTGAGGGAAAGCTCGATCCGGTCATTGGCCGTGATGATGAAATTCGCCGCGCTATTCAGGTTCTTTCCCGCCGCACCAAGAACAATCCGGTGCTGATCGGTGAACCGGGGGTTGGCAAGACGGCCATAGCCGAAGGGCTCGCATTGCGGATCGTCAACGGTGACGTGCCCGAAAGCCTCAAGGACAAGCGGCTGATGGCGCTCGATATGGGCGCGCTGATTGCTGGCGCGAAATATCGTGGCGAGTTCGAAGAGCGGCTTAAGAGCGTGCTGTCTGAAGTTCAGTCGGAAAACGGTGAAATCATTCTGTTCATCGATGAAATGCACACGCTGGTTGGTGCGGGTAAGGCTGACGGGGCCATGGATGCCTCCAATTTGCTGAAGCCAGCCCTGGCGCGCGGCGAATTGCACTGTGTGGGTGCCACGACGCTCGATGAATATCGCAAGCACGTGGAAAAGGACCCCGCGCTTGCACGACGTTTCCAGCCGGTCACGGTCGATGAGCCGACAGTGGAGGATACGATCTCGATTCTGCGTGGATTGAAGGAGAAATACGAGCAGCATCACAAGGTGCGTATTTCCGACTCCGCGCTTGTGGCGGCGGCCACACTTTCCAACAGGTACATTACCGACCGGTTCTTGCCGGACAAGGCGATTGACCTGATGGATGAGGCGGCGTCACGCCTTCGCATGCAGGTGGATTCCAAGCCTGAAGAGCTCGACGAACTCGATCGCCGGATCATTCAGCTGAAAATCGAGCGCGAGGCCCTGAAGAAGGAAACCGACAGCGCTTCTGCAGATCGTCTGACGCGGTTGGAAACCGAGCTCGCTTCGCTTGAGGAACAAGCGGACGCCTTGACGGCGCGCTGGCAGGCGGAAAAGCAGAAACTCGGACTGGCGGCAGATCTGAAGCGGCAGCTGGATGAAGCACGCAACGAACTGGCCATTGCCCAGCGCAAGGGAGAATACCAGCGTGCAGGTGAGCTGACCTATGGCGTTATTCCGGATCTCGAAAAGGAGCTGAATGAGGCAGAGGAACGCGACGCAAGCGGCACCTCCATGGTGCAGGAAGTCGTGACACCCGATGCTATTGCCCATGTGGTTTCGCGCTGGACGGGCATCCCCGTGGACAAGATGCTGGAAGGCGAGCGCGACAAGCTGCTGCGCATGGAAGATGAACTGGCCAAGTCTGTTGTCGGGCAGGGGGATGCGGTTCAGGCTGTTTCCCGCGCGGTTCGCCGTTCGCGTGCAGGTCTACAGGATCCCAACCGTCCGATCGGTTCCTTCATCTTCCTCGGCCCGACGGGCGTCGGCAAGACGGAGCTGACGAAATCGCTTGCACGTTTCCTCTTCGATGATGAAACGGCAATGGTTCGCCTCGACATGTCGGAATATATGGAGAAGCACTCCGTATCTCGCCTGATCGGTGCACCTCCCGGCTATGTTGGCTATGATGAGGGCGGCGCGCTGACGGAGGCGATCCGGCGCAAGCCCTATCAGGTTGTTCTTTTCGATGAGATCGAGAAGGCGCATCCGGATGTGTTCAACGTGCTTTTGCAGGTTCTCGATGATGGCCGCTTGACCGATGGTCAGGGGCGCACCGTGGACTTCAAGAACACGATCATCATCATGACCTCCAATCTTGGTGCGGATTATCTCACCAATCTGGGTGAACATCAGGATGTGGATAGCGTGCGCGACCAGGTGATGGATGTGGTGAAAGCGTCCTTCCGGCCTGAATTCCTCAACCGTGTGGACGAAATCATCCTGTTCCATCGGTTGGCGCGTAGCGAAATGGGCGCCATCGTCGATATCCAGATGAAGCGGCTTCTTTCGCTTCTGGCCGAGCGCAAGATTGCCATCGAGCTTGGTGAGGATGCGCGCGAATGGCTTGCTGAGAAGGGTTATGATCCCGTCTATGGTGCCCGGCCGCTCAAGCGCGTCATCCAGAAATATGTTCAGGATCCGCTGGCTGAGCAAATTCTGGGCGGGATGGTGCCTGATGGTTCGCGGGTCAAGGTATCCGCGGGTTCGGACAGGCTTCTCTTCAATGTCCGTAAAGCTGTAGCGGAAGCAGCCTGACAGAAAAACAAGGGCCACTCTCCGGGTGGCCCTTTTTCATTATCTTCCAACGAAACGCTATCGACTTGCGACCTGTTCGCCGTTGTTCGAAACAAGCAGGGCGTCGATGCGCTTGCGCTCATCTTCGAACCTTGCAAGGGCTTGGCCGCTGAGGGATTTGCCACCGGGCAAGCGCACCTTCATTGCATCGACCTTCGTGCCGTTGACAATCAGTTCGTAATGAAGATGTGCTCCGGTAGAGGAGCCGGTCGAGCCCACATAGCCGATTACCTGGCCCTGTGTGATACGCGCTCCTTCGCGGACGCCTTTTGCAATGGCACTCTGGTGATTGTAGGATGTCTCATAGCCGTTGGCGTGGCGAATAATCGTCTGATTGCCGTAACCTGATGCCCAGCCTGCCTTTTCCACTACACCGTTACCGGTTGCGATGATCGGAGTGCCGCGAGGCGCTGCCCAGTCGGTTCCCGTATGCATGCGCGAATAGCCAAGGATTGGGTGACGGCGCATGCCGAAGCCGGAGGTCAGTCGGCCGTTTGGCACGGGGTTCCGAAGGAGGAACTGTCGAATGCTCTTTCCATCCTGATCGAAGTAATCAACAGAGTTGTCTTCAGGATTCTGGAATCGGTAGAAGCGCATGACGGTGTCGCCGAACCGTGCCTTCACATAGAGCAGTTCCGAATTGGGGCCGGCGCTGCCCTTGCTGTCTGCGGCCGAAAAGAAAGCTTCAATACTGTCTGTCGGCTTTAACTGGGCCTGCAGATCCACTGAGCTGGCGAGCAGTTTGACCATCAGGGATGTCATGTCCTGGGTCATGCCATAGGAGAGTGCTGCTCTATAAATACCATCATAGACGCTTGGCAAATCTCGTCCGGAAAGAATGACGGGCGTGTCGCTGGAAAATGCGCTCTCCACGGCATCGAGGTGGGCAGGTTCAGCACCTTTGGTATATCGCCCTCTGTCATCCAGCGCGATGGTCGCGACATGCTGGCCGCGTCTATAAAGGCTGGTGCGAACAACGGACACCATCTCGCCTTCCTGAATCAAGCCGACGCGCAAAACGTCCCCCTGCTCAAGATCAGGCTTTGCCAGTTGCGATGCCAGCTGAGTTGCGACTTCCGTCGCTTTTTCTTTCGGGTAGCCAACATTCGTCAGAGCATCCGTGATTGAGGAGGGCCTGCGGATCGGGATGACATCGTCTGCGTAGTCACGCGTGTTTTTGGTGAAAGGCTCCGGTTCGGAGACGGTCATGTTCTGCTCAACGATCCGCGCCGAAAGTTGCGACCCGAGAGACAGGACATCATCATTCCCCTCGAAGCGCTGCGGATCGACGTAGTAAAGGGACGCAATCTGCGCGGTGCCATCGGTCAGAATGGAGCCATTGGAACGGACGTTTTCCTCAACCTCATCAACAGACATCCCAGGCGCGAATTCCAGAGATGCTTTCGAAGTCGGAAAGGGGAGGGACTGCAGGCTCACCTCGGATTCGACTTCGGAGCCGTAAATTACGCCCGTGCTTGCACCGTTGGCTTCCTTCTCGCCTGTGGAAAAAATCGTCAGCGGATCGAAAGAAGGGTAATCCTCCTGGGCCACATGGTTCGCGGCCAGGATCATCCGGACGTGGGAAAACGGCTGTCGGCGAACGACCTCCTTGTTCCCTTCCTTCACCATGGTGGACACTTCCATAACCTTGCGGTCGGTGGGCATGGCGATCACATTGCCGCCGAGCAAACGTTTGCCTCGCGTGACCGCCTCATTGATGTGAGATGGCAAAGAGGCGAAGGCTTCCGCCGGTATGGCTAGCTGCTGGCGGCCATCGAGCGCAGCGAAGAGAGCGACGCCCATCAGAATGGAAGAGGTAATACCCGTCAGGAACGTGCCCGAGAGCCACCTCAGGGATATCTCCCGCCGGTCGGGCGCGCGACGCCCATCGGCCAGGAGCGGTTCTTCGTTTCCCAGCGAAGGCGCCATGTTACGAGGCGGAATCATAGATGTTGAGCCATCCCCATTTCGAGCCGTCTAACCCGGCATTCTCTGTGGTGTGCCAAATTCGAGGCCGTCTGTCAAAAAAGGCGCTGATCCGGCAGAGTTCAGATGCTGCGTTAGAATGCGATTGTGGAATTTGTGCGAAGCCGCCCAGGCCGGGTGACGGCTGCACATCTGCTCGACGTGCTGCGAGGCATACGATGATCGAAGCGGATGCAGATATCGTGCCCGGGTTTACCGAAGAGACGAGATACCGATAGCCGTGCGCTCGAGGCACCAACCCACCTCACACCAAGCTGATGGCTCGCCTCCTTACCGCTTGTTTGCGTGCGTTTGAGTTGGTTTGGTTTTGGGTTGGTTTGTTTGTTGATTTTGGGATGTGACGGGTATGTGTCTGATTTAGTTGTTTATAATCAACGTCTTACCTGTTTTTTTGTTTTTTTGTTTTTTTGAGTGTTGACGGTTTGCGGGGTGATGCGTATAAGTCCGCT
>NZ_JBHUEQ010000012.1:0-74223 GCF_042680945.1 Affinirhizobium helianthi
CTCCTCAGTTGGAACCTTGAATCACGATCTCACTAAAAAGGAAATCCTGAATGTCCACACGCCCTAGAGAAAAAACCCGTCGAAGCGTTCGACGGGTTTTCAAGCAAATCGATTCCCATTTAAGGAATTATGCAGTAGCGAATGTCGCGCAAAATGTTCAGCGGTTCTGCGATAAAGACATGCGGAAAACAAGACGTTAAAGCACGTTGCATGAGGCTGGAAAGCTGCAACGTGCTTTAAGCGCAGTCAAACCGAAGTTTGATTGAATCAGAATGCGCGCTGAAGGCGAAGGAAGCCGTTCCAGCTCTCATTACGCTGATCTTCGTCTCTGTATTGAACGAAAATCTTTGTCGAGAGGTTGGTGGCGAGCTGATAATCAAGTGTCACACCAGCACCCCAGGCATCGCGAGAGCCGGCGAAGTCACCGCGCCCGTTCTGATCTATGGTCCAGAAATATTGGAAGCCAGGCGTCACGGTGAACTTGTCCGTGACTTTCAAAGCGTATTCAGCTGCAACTGTCCACTCAGATGCATCGTAATAGGCATTCTGGCCAGAGGCGTAGATCGCAGCCAGACCGAGCGTGCCGGGGCCGAGTTCCGCCATGGCAATACCGCGAACCGCGCCATTTTCCTGATCGGTATCATAACCGCCGAGGAGGTTGATCTTGACCGGACCGAATGCTGCGCCGACGATGGCTTCAATACCAACATTGTTCAAGCTTTTGACGACATTGCCGTTGGTGTAGGCTGCGCCTTCAAGTTCATCAACAGCCACGCCTGCGTAGAAGTCGCCCGCCGTGTAGGTGTAGCGAATGGCGTTAAACGTCGTTTGGCCGTTTGCGACCATATCGTTTTCGCCTGAAAGCTTGTCATCCCACCAGTTGAAGAAGTAGCCCACCTTAAGGCCGCCGACCTCAATGAAAGCCTGATCAATGTTGACGCCACGGGAGCCATTGTTGTCGGCATTGCCCTGAAGGCCAATGAAGCCTCGCAGTGTTCCGAGCTCAGAGTCAGAGCGGGCATCAATATCCAGCTGACCGCGCGTAAAAACATCCCAGTCAGAGGTCGAAGCTCTGCTCGCTACGCCGCCATTGGATGCGTCGCGACCAAAATTGACCTGGAAACGAACATAGCCTCCGATCTTGAGGCAGGTTTCAGAACCGGGAATGTAGAAGAAGCCAGCACCGAATGCATCGCAAACACGAACATATTCCATCGGCTCCGGCTCAGCGGCTACGATAGCATCAGCTGCGAAAGATGCTGACGTGAAAGATAAAGCAGCGACAGAGCTCGCGGCAACAAGTTTGAAATTCATGACTACCCCTCAATATTTATTGCCAAGTGTCGAACTGGTCGAATCACTTAGTCAGAAAATTTAAACATTGGAATTCAAATATGAGAAACTAAATATTCTGATATCTTGAATTTAATCCATATGTTCGTCTGTTGTTGCAATATTGCTACGCCTAATCGTTTTGCTGGTTGCATGAATTGAGCGATTTTTATGATAATGTATACAGACAGACTGAGGCGTCGGCTCGCTGAGTGTGTGAGGCATAGTAATATCAAAGCAGGAGGAATGCAAAAAAGGTGCGTCAGGCACCGTTCTCAAAGATTGCAAAGCATTTCTGAGCAATTGTAAGAAAATGACGTAGCAGTTTTCAGAACAGATACAGCCATGTCAGCAAGCAGCACGTCGTTTGCTTGCGTCTCAAAACGTAAAACAAAATCTGGAAAATCTCGGGCGATCCCGTGTCCGCCGGGATCTCCTCGCATCTTTGTCTGGCATCGGACCGAAAGCCGGCTCCCATTTTTCGGTCCAATAATTGAATATATCAGATCCAGCCCATCAGTTCGCGGCGCGTCATGTGCTCCAGCACCCGCATACCGTCTTCACTGTCGTTGAGGCAGGGAATATGCGCGAACTTTTCGCCGCCATTGTGCAAGAAGTCCTCGCCCGCTTCCTCGGCAATTTCCTCCAGCGTTTCCAAACAGTCTGAGACAAAGCCGGGATTAAGGATGGCAATCCGTTTGGTGCCTTCCTGTGCCAGCTTTTCCACCGTCTTGTCGGTATAGGGCTGCAGCCATTCCTCCGGCCCGAAACGCGACTGGAAGGTCACCATCAGCTTTTCCTTGGACCAGCCGAGACGTTCCCGCAGCAGGCGCGTCGTCTTGTAACACTGGCAGTGATAGGGATCGCCCTTCTTGAAGTAAGACATGGGGATGCCGTGATAGGAGGTGATCACCACTTCCGGCTCCCAATCCAGCGTGGCTAGATGCTTCTCGATGGAGTTCGCCAAGGCATCGATATAGACCGGATCGTCGTGATAGCGCGGCACGGTGCGAAGGGCTGGCTGCCAGCGCATTTTCAACAGCGCCTTGAAGGCTTCGTCATTCACGGTTGCTGTCGTGGCTGCGGCATATTGCGGATAGAGCGGGAAGAGCAGGATCTTCTCGCAGCCCGCCTTTTGCATTTCCTGCATTTTGGCCTGAATGGCAGGCTGGCCATAACGCATGGCCCAATCCACATGCACATGCGGCATGTCCTTGAAGCGCTCGGCCAGGATCTCCGCCTGATTGCGCGTGTAAGTGCGCAGGTAGCTCTCGTCGAGGTCCTTGTTCCAGATCGACTCGTAGGCCTTGCCCACTTTCTGGGGCCGCTTGTTCAGCACAATACCATAGAGGATCGGATACCAGAGGGCGCGGGGCCATTCGATGACACGCTTGTCGGTGAGGAACTCCTCCAGATAGCGGCGCATGGATTTATAATCGGTGCCATCTGGCGTGCCAAGGTTGACAAGCAGAACGCCCACCTTGCCGAAGCGAACCTCTGGGTGATCGGAGGGCAGATGGACTGCAGAAGCGTTCATCATCAAGAAATTCCCGGAAAATTGTTTGTGAAACCCGAGCCTACTACGTGTGCCGGATAAGTCTGGTTCTATCTAGAAAGAAAAAACGGTCCGGGAAAGCCCGGACCGCCGTCTGCCAAGCGACAAAAGGTCTCTGGTCTTATTGAGCGGGCAGTTGCAGCTCGTGGCCCACTTCGAGCAGGTTGGGATTGCGCAGCTTGTTGGCCTCCGCAATCTTCTTCCATTCCTCGCCATTGCCGTAGGTGGCTTCGGCGATCTTCCAGAGCGAGTCGCCCTTCATAACCTTGTAGGTTTTCGGCCCCTGCGATGCAGCCGCAGCAGGTGCAGCCGGAGCAGCAGTTGCCGGAGCGGAAGCTGCAGGTGCCGGTGTGGCCGGAGCAGGGGCTGCTGCCGGTGCCTGTGCGGTTGCGGCAGGCGCCGCCGGAGCCGGAGCCTTGGCCGGGGCCACGTAATCAGCAGGCGTGATATCCTGGATACGGCCATCGGTGTAGGGCTTGTACGGGTTGTTGGCTGTCAGGTAATCGGCAACCGCCTGTTCCAGGTTGGGGCCGAAGTCATAGGCGTTGATGGCATTGGTTGCGAATACCTTGAAGCCGTCGCCGCCGCCGCGCACATAGTTGTTGGTGACGACACCATAGGTTTTGGCCGGGTCGAGGGGGACGAATTTATCGCCTTCCTTGACCATGATGTCACTGATGCGGCTGCCCACCGGCTTGGAGCGGTCGAAGGCGTATTTCATGCCGCCAACCTGGGCGAAACGGCCAGCGCCGTCTTCGATCTGGCTCACACCGTTTTCAAGGGCGGCCTTGATATCCTCACCCTTCAACTGGAAGGTTGCGATGGTGTTCTGGAAGGGAAGAACCGTCAGCACTTCGCCCATGGTCACATCGCCCTGATCGATGGAGGCGCGCAGGCCACCGCCGTTGACGATGGCGATGGTGATGCCCTGGTCCTTGACGCGGTCAAGCGAAGCATCGGCTACGAGATTGCCCATGGAGCATTCCTTGGCGCGGCAGACCTTGCGGTCACCGTCAATTGCGCCTTCCGAAGATCCGACGACCTTCTTCTTCAGCTCTTCCAGCGGTGCGCCGAGTTCCTTCACCTTGGCGGCAAAGGCTTCATCCGGTGTAACGGAAGCATCCAGCAACTTCGGTGCGCCACTGGTGGATTTCACCACGCCGCTATCGTCGAAGGTAACCTGAAGCTCGCCGAGATATTTGGAATAGGCATAGGCAGTGACCACGGGAACTTCCACGCCGGACGGGTTCTTCACCAGCGTCGGGTAGGGGCCCGAGGACTTGGGGTCAGTCGAGGAGAGGTAGGTGTGGCTATGGCCGCCGACGATCACGTCGATCCCATCCACGGCTGCCGCAATTTCCTTATCCTTGTTGTAGCCCACATGGGTCAACGCGATGATCTTGTTGACGCCCTGGCCTTCAAGATCCTTCACGGCGGATTTCAGATAGGTGATCTCGTCTTCGAAGGTGATATCCGCGCCCGGCGACGAGGTTTCGCTCGTATCGGTGGCAAGCACGGAAACCACGCCAACCTTCTGACCGCCAATCTCCTTGATGAGATAGCCCTTGTACTTGCCGTCCAGCAGCGAGCCCTGCTTGGCCTTGGTGTTGCCGGAGATCATCGGGAACTTCAGCGCGCCGATGAACTTGTTCAACTCCTCCGGGCCATCATCGAACTCATGATTGCCAATCGCCATGGCATCGAAGCCGATGCCATTCATGAAATCCGCAATCGGGGCGCTCTTGAAGGTGGAGTAATAAAGCGAGCCCTGGAACTGATCGCCAGCGTCGAGAACCAGGATATTGGCGTTCGCATTGTTCTTGCGGAACATGTCGATTGCGCTTTTGACGCGCGCAATGCCACCGAAGCATTCGTTGGCATCGGCCTCCTTCTGGGAGCAGGTGGCATCCGATTTGTTGATCGGCTCAATGCGCGAATGCAGATCGTTGATGTGAAGAATGTTGAGCTGGTAGTCGGCAAAGGCCACGCCGGAAGAAAGTGTAAAGGCGGCCGCTGCCAGCACGCTCAAGCCAAATCGTCTCATCATTCTGATGCCTCTCCTGTTTCGCAGGGCGCTCGTGTCTCGCGCCCGTTCCGCCATTTTCTAATTGTTCTTTATGACACTTCATCTGTCATGTTTTCATTTAGGTGGTTCGAACTCAAGCGAAATATGACAGTGGCGCCGCCCTGTGCATGACGGCTTTGCCCGGGAGGTAGCCGATACGAAAAAACCCCGCCGAAGCGGGGTTTTTAAAAAGCGCAAATCCAGGCGGTTTGCGTCAGATTTTCCGGGTCAACGAGAATTGCGAACCGCTATCGGCCGTGCAGTTCAGCTGCGACATGCTGACAAGCGCACAATTCACACGCGACTGTTTCTGGCGCACGATGGAGGTCATGTTGATCTCCACGAGGTTTGGCGCGCTTTGCGTATAGGTGCCCTTGGCTAGAAGCGTGTTGCTATCGGTAGAGTGGGTGTTGAAGGTACCGGCCTGGAAGGTGGACACGATGCCGTTCGGATCGACCCAGCTGCCCTCCACGCCCTGAGGCTGTTGCTGGGCAACAGGCGTTGGCCGGGTCTGAGGGGATGAAACACAGGCCGTCAGCATGGCAGCGGCGGCAATGAGCGCAAGGCTCCCTTTGACTTTCATTCTTGTCTCCCGCGATTCGGACGCGATTTCGGCATCACCCAGATGTAATACAAGGCGGGTGCTTTCACACCCGCCTTGTGCTGAATTTCAGTGGAAATTGAGGCAAGCGTCCTGAAATGGATCAGTTGCGCACAAGAATATTCTTGAACTGCCAGGGGTCCTTCTCGTCCAGATCTTCAGGGAAGAGGCCCGGACGGCCCTCGAGAGGCGTCCAATCCGTGTAATGGCCTTCGACCGGGCCGAGATAGGGCGTCTGCACTTCAAGGCAGCGCTTGTAGTCCACCTCATCGGCTTCAACGATGCCAGCCTTGGGATTTTCCAATGCCCAGACCATGCCAGCGAGAACAGCAGAGGTCACCTGAAGGCCGGTGGCGTTCTGGTAAGGCGCGATGCGGCGGGTTTCTTCCAGCGACAGACGCGAGCCGTACCAGTAGGCGTTTTTCTCGTGGCCATAGAGCAGGACGCCCAGTTCATCGACGCCATCCACCAGTTCATTTTCGTCCAGAACGTGCAGAACCGGCTGGGCTGTGCCGCCATTGCCGAACATTTCATGCAGAGACAGCACGGCATCGTTTGCCGGGTGGTAGGCGTAATGGCAGGTGGGGCGGTAGGTAACCTCGCCATCCTTGTCACGGACGGTGAAGAAGTCCGCAATCGAGATGGATTCGTTGTGTGTTACCAGGAAGCCGTATTGGGGGCCGGGTGTCGGGCACCAGGTACGAACGCGGGTGTTCGCGCCGGGCTGTTCCAGATAGATGGCGGCCTTGCAGCCCTTCTTGTGCTTCTTGGCATTCTTGGGCATCCACTTTTCGTGCGTGCCCCAGCCGAGTTCGGACGGCTGCAGGCCTTCCGAGATGAAGCCTTCGACGGACCACGTGTTCCAGAACACGTTGAGCGGCTTCGGGTTCTTGGTGCGCTGGGTGTCGCGTTCGGCAATGTGAATGCCCTTCACGCCAACCTTCTTCATCAACTTCGCCCAGCCTTCGCGATCATCCACCGCAGGCTCTTCAAAGCTCAGGCCCGTGTCCTTGGCGATGTTCAGCAGTGCCTGCTTGACGAACCAGGAGACCATGCCCGGATTCGCGCCGCAGGTGGAAACGGCTGTCGTGCCGCCCGGATTCTTCTTCTTTTCCTGGCGCACGGTTTCGCGCAGCGCATAATTGGTGCGCTCGGAATTCTTCATGTTCTTGTCGAAATAGAAGCCGAGCCATGGCTCAACCACCGTATCGATGTAGAGAACATCCAGCTTGCGGCAGAGCTTCATCAGATCGAGCGAGCCGGTATCGACGGACAAGTTGACGCAGAAGCCCTGACCGCCACCATTGGTCAGAAGCGGCTTCAGCAGGTCCTTGTAGTTTTCCTTGGTCACATGCGACTGGATGAACTTTATGCCATGCTTGTCCAGAATGGCCTTGTCGTCGTCGCGCGGGTCGATCACGACCATCCGGCTCTTGTCGAACTTGAAGTGGCGCTCGATCAGCGGCAGCGTGCCGCGTCCAATCGAGCCGAAGCCGATCATGACGATCGGTCCGGTGATTTCGCCATATACCGGATAGGTCATTTCACTCATTTAGATCTCCTTGGAGGCGAAGCGTTGCAGGCTTCGCGGACGGTTTGCGGCCGAATTCATCTCGCACCGAACCAATAGTGACGGTTCTAGATCACAAATCCGCGACATAATAAAGACGCCGCCCTGTGGCTTGTTGCAGCTGAAATGCGATATGGCCGCGCAAGCAGTCCTTGGCCTAAAGATCTGCAAGTTGAGCCGGAATGAGGCCGCGCAGGGCATTTCCCACGAAGATCTTCCGGTCTTTCAGGTCTTCCGGCTTGAGAATCTCCGATTTTGCCCTGCCTTCTCGGATCAATTCGGCCCGCAAGAC
This sequence comes from Affinirhizobium helianthi, assembly GCF_042680945.1. Taxonomy (NCBI): domain Bacteria; kingdom Pseudomonadati; phylum Pseudomonadota; class Alphaproteobacteria; order Hyphomicrobiales; family Rhizobiaceae; genus Affinirhizobium; species Affinirhizobium helianthi. The sequence goes on from NZ_JBHUEQ010000012.1 coordinate 7,416, forward strand.
ACCGGGCAGAAGCCCGCAGGAAAGGGGTGGCGTCAGCAATTGGCCGTCACTGGCTTCCACGAAGAGATTGGTGATCGTGCCCTCGCACAGCTCGCCGCGCTCGTTGAGCAGCAGAACCTCATCGGCCTCTTCCGGTTTGAATTCTGCACGGGCCGCCTCGTAGGGGTCGCGGCGGCTTGTCTTGTGGCGAAAAAGCGGATCGTCCGAGGCAAGGCGCTGCTGTGCGATGCGAAGCGTCCAGATGCTATCGGAGGCAATCGGCTGAAAGGTGGTGGCCGTTACGTCCGCCTTGCCGCGAAAGGTCACTGTCAGCCGTACCCGCATCGGCTCAGCGGAATCCTTGACGGCCTCCTGCAACAGTTTCATCGGGCTTTCCGGCTGGCGAAAGCCGAGGGCATCCGCAGATCGCTTCATGCGCCGCAAATGCTGGTCCAGCCGCAGGAAGCCTGCGCCCGGTTCCCATCTCAAGGTTTCGATCAGCGAGAAATCGGCTGATTGTTTACTGCGAACCGCGCTTTGAGCAGGCATTCCTCATATTCCGCTTCTGCCTTCGAATCGAAGACGATACCGCCACCCACATTGAAGATGGCTTTGCCGGCGCTGAACAGGGACAGCGTGCGGATTGCCACCGAAAAATTCATCGGGCCGGCGGGGTCGCAATAGCCGATCGCGCCGCAATAGACGTCTCTCGGCGCGGCCTCCAACCGTTCCAGAATTTGCATGGCCCACATTTTGGGCGCACCTGTGATGGAACCGCAAGGGAAAAGTGCGGCCAGAATTTCCGGCAGGCCAATATTCGGTAAAAGTTTTGCCCGCACATGGCTCACCATCTGGTGCAGGCTGGCATAGGTCTCGATGTGGAACAGCTTCGGCACGCAGAGCGAGCCGACCTCCGAAATCAGCGAGACGTCGTTGCGCAACAGGTCCACGATCATGCGGTTTTCGGCCTGCGTCTTTTCATCCGCCAGCATGGCGGCAATGATGGCGGCATCCTCCTCCGGGGTCTGCCCGCGCGGTGCCGTTCCCTTCATCGGGTGGGTCTCGAGCCAGCCATGCTCATCCACGCGGAAGAAAAGCTCCGGGGACCGCGACAGGATCACCGGCCCGCCCAGTTCGATGAGCGCGCTGTAGGAAACCGGCTGGCGGGCCGCAAGCGACTGGAAAAGCGCCTGCGGGGTTCCACTGTAGCGAGCCTCAACCGGCATTGTCAGGTTGGCCTGATAGCAGTCGCCGCGCCGCAAATGCTCATGCAGTCGTTCGAACCGGCTGCGGTATTCCTCGAAGCTCCAGCTCACGCGGGCATCGTCAATGCTGGCAGCTTGCAGCTCGGTCTTTGCGACCGGCCTTGCAAGTTCGTGCTCCATGCCAGCCGGAGCTGCGAAAACACCCATGGCAATCAGCGGTGTTTCGCGTCCATCCTCGATCAGCGGCTTTAGCTTTTCCTCGAAAACATAGCCCGCTTCATAGGAAATATAGCCCGCCAGCCAGTGCCCTGCGCGACGCGCTTCCTCAAGCTGTTGCAATGCTGGCAAAATACCTGCTGCCTCGTGCACGCGGATAATCTGCAAAGGCTGGTCGAAGACAAGGCAGCTGCCTTTTCGATCGTTGCGAAACAGCGCGTAGGGCCTTTGGGGCAATGAAGTGCTCACGAGTGATGACGGTTCCTGACGGTGTGCCGTTCAATTCAGCACACCGTCAGAAAGAACAGGTGCTAGGCTCTGTCAAGCGCTTCCAGCTCGTCGATCAGTCCCTCGATCATCGAAAGCCCCTTGCTCCAGAAGCTCGGGTCTGTCGCATCAAGGCCGAATGGCTTCAAAAGCTCGGAGTGATGTTTGGTGCCGCCAGCCTTCAGAAGCTCGAAATACTTCTGCTGGAAGCCGTCTTCGGCGTTCTGATAGACGGCGTAGAGCGAGTTCACCAGGCAATCGCCGAAGGCATAGGCATAGACGTAGAAGGGTGAGTGGATGAAGTGGGGGATATAGGTCCACCAGTTCTCATAGCCTTCCGAAATGCGAATGGATGGCCCAAGGCTATCCGTTTGCACCGATAGCCAGAGTTCGCCGATCTGCTCCGCCGTCAGCTCCCCTTCCTTGCGCGCGGTGTGCACCTTGCGCTCGAATTCATAGAAGGCAATCTGGCGCACGACGGTATTGATCATGTCCTCCACCTTCTGGGCCAGCATCGCCTTGCGCTCGCGCTTGTCGGCGGTTTTGTCCAGAAGCGCACGGAAGGTCAGCATCTCGCCGAACACGGACGCCGTTTCCGCCAGCGTCAGCGGCGTCTGGCACATGAGCGCGCCCTGGCTTCCCGCCAGCACCTGATGCACGCCGTGGCCAAGCTCATGTGCCAGCGTCATCACATCCCGCGGCTTGCCGAGATAGTTGACCAGTACGTAAGGATGGGCAGAAGGAACCGTGGGATGGGCAAAGGCGCCGGGTGCCTTGCCCGGACGGGCAGGCGCATCGATCCACTGCTCGTCGAAGAAACGGCGGGCGATATCAGCCATCTCCGGTGCAAAGCGATCATAGGCGGACAGCACGGTCTCGCGAGCCTGCTCCCAGGGGATCAGCGCATTCGGCGTTTCCGGCAGAGGTGCGTTCCGATCCCAGAAGTTCATTTGCTCCATGCCCAGCCATTTCGCCTTCATGGCATAATAGCGGTGGGAAAGGCGCGGATAGGCCTCGCGCACGGCGGCAGCCAGCGCATCCACGACCTCGCGCTCCACGCGATTGGCCAGATGGCGGCTGTCGGCAATATCCTCAAACCCACGCCAGCGATCGGAGATTTCCTTATCCTTGGCGAGCGTGTTGGTGATGAGGGTGAAGACGCGCAGGTTTTCCTTGAATGTCTTCGAAAGTGCTTCCGCTGCCTTGCGGCGCACCGGCTCCTGCGGCTCCTGCAGCATGTTGAGGGTGCGTTCCAGCGGCAGTTGCTGACCATCCACCTCGAAGCGAAGCTCGGCCATGGTCTCATCGAACAGGCGATTGAAGGCCGCGGCGCTGGTCATGGATTTTTCGAGGAACAATTGCTCCAGCCTGTCGTCCAGCTGGAATGGCTTGTCCTTGCGCAGATCCAGAAGCCAGGGCGCGTAGTGAGCCGCCTTTGAATCCTTTGCGATGGCGGCATCGACGAGGTGATCCTCGATGCGGTTCAGTTCCAGCGCAAAAAAGAGCAGATGCGCGGAGATCTCCGTCAGCTTTGCCTGCACGTCGCCAAAGAACTTGCCATTGGCGGGATCACTTGTATCGGAAAAATAGGTGAGGCCAGCAAAGGAGCCGATCTTGCCGAGAAGATCTTCGAGTTGCTCGAATTCTTCCAGTGCAGCGCCAAGGCCATCGTCACCGGTCCTGGCTGCCGCATCTGCCAGCTTGCCCTTCCAGCGCTTTTCGAAGGCTTGCGCCTGGTTCAGCGCCTTGCCCATATCTTCCTTAAATTGCATAGTCTCGCGCGACGGGTAGAGATCCTCCAGGCGCCAGGTGGGCAAATTACCCAGTTCCGCTTCGGCAGAAGTTGCAGTATCTGCCGTGGACGCCGGGGCATGACTTGCCCAATTCGACACAGGATGGGATGAAATGCGAGTAATCAAAGAGGATCTCCTGCTATCTTCTGGCGCAAATCGAAGCGCTTCTTCTGTTTTGCAACGTGCATGTTAAAATGCAAGTGTTTCTCCCAAGGGGATGTTTAACCCTTTCTGACACAAAGAAGCCAATGGTCCTCCGGGACTTTCATTCAAGACTTCGGAGCTAGCATGACGGCCCAAATCCTTGTTGTCGATGACGACCCCGTCCAGCGTCGCCTTCTGAAAAATGCCGTGGAGCGGCATGGTCACGAAGCCCATCTTGCTGAAAACGGTCGCCTTGCCCTTGAGTTGCTCAAGCGCAACCGCAATCAGTTTAACGTGATCGTGCTCGATCTCATGATGCCGGAGATGGATGGTCTCGGCTTCCTGCAGGCAGCGGGGGAACTGGGCCTCGAAACGCCCGTCATCGTGCAGACCGGTCAGGGCGGTATCGAGACTGTCGTTCAGGCCATGCGGGCGGGCGCCTTCGATTTCGTGGTAAAGCCGGTTTCGCCGGAGCGCATTGCCGCTTCCATCGCCAATGCCTTGAAGGTGGACCATCGCGAAGCCAGGGTGAAGGCGACGCGAAAGACAAAGAATTCGGCCGTCACGTTTGGCGATATCGTGTCCGCAAGCCCCGATATGCTGCGCGTCATCGATCTGGCCCATCGTGCATCTCAATCCAATATTCCGGTCGTGCTGGAAGGCGAATCCGGCGTGGGCAAGGAAATGATAGCCCGCGCGATACAGGCTGGCGGCGAACGTGCGAACAAGCCGTTCATCACGGTCAATTGTGGCGCAATTCCTGCCAATCTGGTGGAAAGCATCCTGTTTGGCCATGAGAAGGGCGCCTTTACCGGGGCGACAGAGCGGCATACAGGCAAATTCCTGGAGGCCGACGGCGGCACGCTCTTCCTGGATGAAATCGGCGAACTGCCGCTGGAAGTGCAGGTGAAGCTTCTGCGTGCCGTGCAGCAGGGAGAGATCGAAACCGTCGGTGCCGGTCGGGTGCAGAAGGTCGATGTGCGGTTGATTTCCGCCACCAACAAGGATTTGATCGAAGAGGTTCGCGCCGGACGTTTCCGTGAGGATCTCTATTATCGCCTCAACGTGTTCCCGATCACCATTCCGGCACTTCGTCGCCGCAAGGAAGATATTCCGCATCTGGCGCGTACCTTCACCGAGCGCTTCTCGGCCGAACAGAAATTGCCCATGCCGCTGACGGTCGGAGCCGGTGCCATGGCGCTGCTGACGGCCTATGACTGGCCAGGCAATATTCGCCAGCTCGAAAATGCAATCTTCCGCGCCGTGGTGCTGGCGGAAGGGACCGAACTTACAGAAAAGGACTTCCCGCAGATCGCGGCGCAGCTTCCCGCCTATCAGAGCCAGGAACTGCTTGCGACTGCCGTTGCCGGTCAGGATGACCAGAATGACGGTGACGAGGCGGAGGCCATGTCGGAACTGCTTCGCTCGGCCCGTGCCGATCTGGCGCGCAATTCTTCTCACCAGACATCGGGCGATGGGGTTATCGTCAGCACCGATGAGACCGGCGAGATTCGCAAGCTGGCAGATGTCGAAGAGGAACTGATCCGCTTTGCGCTGAAGTTCTATCGTGGCCAGATGAGCCAGGTAGCGCGCAAGCTCGGGATCGGGCGCTCCACCCTTTACCGCAAGCTGAAGGATTACGGGATTGACCCCGACGACCCTTTGAAGGAGGCGGCGTAAACCCCGCGCCGCCTCAGCCCCCGCCAAAATAGCTGTTTACTTTTGGGTAAGGATAGTTTGTTACCGTTCGTCAACCTTTCATTAGTCACTTGTTGACTATGAAATAACTGCTTGTGCTTGTGTGGCAGATTTGCCATCGTGTCACCGCAATTCACGGTCATGTGAGGCAACACCGATTGTTGTCTATCGGACGGGGAACGATTTGCCTTATACGAATGCAGATTCAACGCCTTCGGGTGACAACGGATGGCGCTTCGGCCGCTCATGTCTGAGCCGCCTCGCAAAGCGTGCGACCGGAGCCGTGATGGCGCTTGCGATCGGTTTTTCCATCGCGGCGATGCCCAATCGCGAAGCATCTGCAGCTGGTGATACGCGCAGCCTCAAGCTCTATTTCGTGCATACCGGCGAGCGTGCCGTCATCACTTACAAGCGGAATGGCCGTTTCGACCCGAAAGGGCTTCAGGAGTTGAACCGCTTCCTGCGCGACTGGCGGCGTAACGAACCCACCCGCATGGATCCGCGCCTGTTCGATCTGGTTTGGGAAGTTTATCGCCGCGTCGGTGCAAGCGATTACATTCACGTCGTTTCGGCCTACCGCTCGCCCAACACCAACGGCATGCTGCGTTCACGCACCAAGGGTGTGGCCAAGAACAGCCAGCATATGCTTGGCAAGGCGATGGACTTCTTCATTCCTGGCGTCAAACTTTCGACCCTGCGTGAGACGGCCATGAAGCTTCAGGTGGGTGGCGTGGGCTTTTACCCAAGCTCCGGCTCTCCCTTCGTTCACCTGGATGTTGGCGGCGTTCGCGCCTGGCCGCGCATGTCCCGTCAGGATCTCGTCCGGCTCTTCCCGAGCGGCAACACCATGCACCTTCCTGCAGATGGCAAGCCATTGCCGGGCTATGAGCAGGCCGTTGCCGATTACAAGCGCCGCGTCGCGGCCGATTCCATTCAGATCGCTGGTACTGCTGGCGGTTATTCCTCCTCGTCCTCGCGCGACAAGCCGAAGAACCTGATCGCCATGCTATTTGGCGGGGGTGATGAAGAGGAGGATGCCGAAGAAATTGCAGCGCCAACCATGGTGGCGCAACGGCCTCAGCCGGCGGCACGAGCTGCTGCATCGGACGATGGCGAAGAGGGTGGTGCGCCCGTGGCTGTGGCCAGTGCTGCTCCGACCCCGGCAAGCCAGGTTGCCATTGCTGCACCGGTTCCGCAGGCGCGGCCAGCCTTCCGTCAGGATCAGGCGGCAGGCAGCTTTGCCACGGCGCTTTATTCTCCTCAGCGCGATACCGCACAGCAGGCGATCGAGGCTGCCATGCCGGCAACGCCTGTTACCCCTCTGGCGCGTCCGGCACAGGAAAATCCTGGCTACGTCGATCTTGCCAGCATGTCGGTTCCCGTTCCAACGCTGCTTGGAGCGCGTGGCATGAAGGGTGATGCACAGGCAGGTATTGCGACGGCCTCCCTCGCGCAGCCGGGAACGGATGAATATATGCTGGCCTCGGTGCCTGTGCCTGCAACGCGTCCGGCCATTGCCCAGGCACGGGCGGAAACCGTGGCTGCCGCGACCAGCGATGCCGCAGGTGAAAAGCAGATGTTGACGCCGGATCTGGTGGCAGAACTTGCCCGCACGGCGGAGGAGACCGAGATTGCCAATCCGCCGGTTCCGGCAGCAGCAAAGCGTCCGGCTGAGCAGCAGGTTGCCCTGGCTTCCCCGAAGCCTGCCGATACGGGCGTGAGGGGCATGACCTTCAACGATGGTTTCGATATGCCGAAACCCGCACCGCATTCGGCACAGCCTGAAACGACGCATGCGCCGAAGCCGCAGCCGATGCAGAATGTGAAGGCCGTCAAGGGCGGTGCCGTTACCAAGCTCGGCGGTCGCCCAGCATCTCCTGACACGAAGGTTCTGACCGGAGACGTGCTGGCCAAGTGGGCGACGAACACCAACCGGACGGATGCCAGCGCTTCTGTAAAGGCTCCGCGTTTGATGACGCGTGCCTTCAGTGCGGAGCTTTCAGCGGCCTATAGCGGTGGTTTCCGGCCTGTTTCCCAGGCTGTGGCAGTCGATCCCAACCGCTTCAGCGATGCCAATGGCGTCAAGCCCTGATCCATCCTGAATATGATGCGGGCGGATACCGCGTCCCGCCAAAAGAAAAAGGCCTCCGGTCGTGTGACGGGAGGCCTTTGGAGCGTTTTCGTATCTCACAGAAACACGAAAGCCATATAACTCTTTGTTTTTGCGGATTTTCGGACGAAAAACCGCAACGCACTTTTACTGGAAATGCTGTGGTTTTGCCGTCAGGGACGTTGATCAGGCGGCTTCGTCAGCTGGCGCGATGACCATGCCAAGGGCTTGCAGGTAGGTGTCGAGGATCAGATCCTCTTCCATACGCTCCTGCTCGTCCTTCTTGCGCAATGCAATCACCTTTTTCAGGATCTTGGTGTCGAAGCCCATGGATTTTGCTTCGCCATAGACATCCTTGATGTCGTCGGCGATGGTCTTCTTTTCTTCTTCCAGTCTCTCGATGCGCTCAACAAAGGCGCGGAGTTGGTCGCGGGCGACGCCATGAGCATCAGACATCGGGGCCTCCTGTCACAATGAGGATTAAATCTTCCGCGCAGGCCTGTCGGCCCTTGCTGTTGTATTTGCCTCGAGCGCTGTAGCGCCCCGGCGAGTGGGCGTTCAAGTGCCGTGAACTCATGGCAAGGTCAAGGCCCTTCGCAGCTCGGCTTACGATTTATGCGGATTGGCCGTTTCGAAAGCCGCCTTCTGGGCCTCTGTCGCGTCGCTCTGATACTGCTGCTTCCACTGCTCATAGGGCATTCCATAGACGATCTCGCGCGAAAGATCTTTCGAGACAGGCAGTCCAGCCTCCTCGGCGGCTTCACGATACCAGTTGGACAGGCAGTTGCGGCAAAAGCCCGCCAGGTTCATCAGGTCGATGTTTTGAACATCCGTGCGGTTGCGCAAATGCTGTACCAGCCTGCGGAAGGCGGCGGCTTCCAGTTCTGTTTTCTGCTGCTGGGTGAGTTCGCTCATCGTCTTGCCTCAAATGTCATCGGGATAGGGGCCGGTGCGGGATGGGAATATCCTGTATTCGTGAAGCTCCGGCATGGCGTTCATCTTTGCGAAGATGGGCTCCAGCCGATCGGCCCAGGCGCTGATTCCCTGATCGTCGCCAATCAGATCCTGCCGCACCTCAAGCAGGGCATGCGGAATGCCACGTCGCATACAATGGCGGTACATCGTGTCGTTTTTCAGTGCGCCATCATAGGGCTCGTTATCCCCGACCAGCAGGTCGCCCTCCGCTTCCAGCAGGGAAATGAGGGGGCGCACGGCCCGGTCATCGCTATCCCACAGCACTGCGGCATGCCAGGGGCGCGCAACGCCCTTCCAGGCCGGGGTGTAGGAATGCAGTGACAGAACCAGCGGAGCTTTTTCCGTCTTCGCCGCGACACTCGCCACCGTGGCATCCACAGCTTTGTGATAGGGGCGATGGAAGGTGTTCAGCCGATAATCCCACTCCGTCTCGGAGATCGGGTAATTGCCCGGCACGATGGCGCCATCGGAAATTTTCATGATCAAGGTTGGGTCGTCTTCCCCCCGGTTCGGGTCAATCAGAAGACGTGAGAAGCAGGAGAGGACTGCCGGCACACCGAGGCGTGCTGCGAGCTGGCGGGTGAGGCCCTCAATGCCTATGTCGTAGGCGATGTGACGGCGGAAGGCCGCCTCGTCCAGCCCCAGCGACCCATAGCGTGGGGGCAGTCGGTTCATGGCATGATCTGCCAGAAGAACCATGCCTTTGTCATGATCTCCTGCTATGACCTCGTACGATTCGAATTCTTGCATACCTGTCATTGTCTGCCTGCTTCATGGACATTCGCGTCTTGATGACATGGCAACTATTGGCGGTGCAAGCACCGGGTTCAGAAAGTCAACCGCGACCATTGGCTATTTAATCGATTAGATTTAATTGACATTCGGGAGGCGGCGGGCGAAGACAGTGCAGATCATCTCTCATGGAGTCCCAGCGGAAGCCGTGTCGAAACAGTTTTTCTCATCCATTCTCAAGGTCATGCCGGCATTTGCCTTCGTTGTTGCGAGCGCACCGGTTCTTTTTGCTGCCGCACCGGCCCATGCCGATTTCCGGGTGTGCAACGGCACGCAGAATCTGGTGGGGGTTGCCATTGGCTACCGTGCCGCGGAAGGCTGGATCTCGGAAGGCTGGTGGCAGGTACCTGCTTCCAGTTGCGCGACTCTCATCGAAGGTGAACTGCAATCCCGCTATTATTACCTCTACGCGGAAGATGCCGCGCGGGGTGGTCGCTGGACCGGTGATGTCAACATGTGCGTTGCCGAAAACGAGTTCAAGATCACCGGTGTGGGCGATTGCTTCGCCCGCGGCTACCAGCGCATGGGGTTCAAGGAATATGACACGGGCCGTCAGGGAAGCTGGATGGTCCAGCTGTCTGATACGCCCGGTACGCAAGAAGGCCAGAAGTGATGAAGCGTAATCGCAAAGTAAAGATCCTCGCAACGCTGGGTCCCGCATCCTCCGATGAGGCGATGATCGAGAAACTGCATCTGGCGGGTGCCGACCTCTTCCGCATCAATATGAGCCATGCCAGCCATGACCTGATGCGAACGCTGATCGAGCGTATTCGTGCTGTCGAAGCCCGCAACGGTCGCCCCATTGGCATTCTTGCCGACCTGCAGGGTCCCAAGCTGCGCGTCGGCAAATTCGCCAACACCAAGGTGACGCTCGCCCCGGGCCAGACGTTCACACTCGATAACAATGAAGCGCCAGGCGATGAAAACCGTGTTTTCCTTCCGCATCCGGAAATTCTGGAAGCCGTGAAGCCCGGCCATCGCCTTCTGATCGACGATGGCAAGTTGATGCTGCGCGCTGAGAAGTGCGATGGCAAGAGCATCGTCTGCACCGTCGTGGCTGGTACATCCATCTCCGATCGCAAGGGTGTCAGCCTCCCGGATACGCTGCTGGGCGTTGGCGTTCTGACGGATAAGGACCGCGCCGATCTCGACGCCGTTCTGGCGACCGATCAGGTGGATTGGGTGGCGCTCTCCTTCGTTCAGCGTCCGGAAGACCTGGCGGAAGTGCGCAAGATTTCCAAGGGTCGCGTTGGTCTGATGTCCAAGATCGAGAAGCCGCAGGCTATCGAGCGTATTGAGGAAATCATCGATCTTTCCGACGCGCTGATGGTGGCACGTGGCGACCTTGGCGTTGAAATGCCGCTGGAAGCGGTTCCCGGCATTCAGAAGCAGCTGACGCGCGCCTGCCGCCGCGCCGGCAAGCCGGTGGTCGTTGCCACGCAGATGCTGGAAAGCATGATTTCCGCGCCTGTTCCAACCCGTGCAGAAGTATCGGATGTTGCAACCGCCGTGTTTGAAGGTGCGGATGCCATCATGCTTTCGGCAGAATCTGCTTCCGGTCAGTATCCGGTCGAGGCAGTTTCCACCATGGCATCCATTGCCCACACCGTTGAGCAGGATCCTTACTACTCGAACATCATCTACGCGCAGCGCCCGTCGCCGGAAGCCACAGGCGCAGATGCCATCTCGCTGGCTGCACGCCAGATTGCGGAAACGCTCAATCTGGCAGCCATCGTCACCTACACATCCTCCGGCACGACGGGCCTTCGCGCTTCTCGTGAGCGGCCGCAGGTGCCGATCATCGCCCTCTCGCCGGTGGTGCAGACGGCGCGCCGTCTGTCGGTCTGCTGGGGCTTGCACTGTGTGGTGGCGGAAGAGCCGAGCGATCTGGACGATATGGTCAACAAGGCCTGCCGGATCGTGGCTTCGGAAGGTTTTGGCAAGCCTGGCGACCGCATCATCATCTCTGCTGGCGTGCCGCTCGGTACACCAGGTGCAACGAACATGCTGCGCATTGCCTATATCGGCCCGGATGGGCAGTCCGGCGTCTAATCGCTGAAAGCCTGCAGTCTTTACAACGCCCGGATGCCAGTCCGGGCGTTTTGCATTCAGACAGACCTCTGGCGAAACACGCTCAGGGCTTTATCAGGCCGCCGCAATAGTCCAGCGCATAGGCGGTTTGTCCCTCAACGGATATGGTCTCGCGGCCAGAGAAACGGGCCGCATCGCCGCTGTTGGTGTCGATATAGGCTCCATGCGGGCCATGCCATTCAAAGCCGCCAAGAAATCGCTGATGGTGTGTGTAAAGGCTTGAAAGCGCGGATTTGATTGTCTGACCCGCCCGCTGGGCATCGATGAGGTCTGGCCGCAGCACATAGCCGTAATAATTCATGGCCCAGACCGGCTTGCCCAGATGCCATATGACTTCCTGGCCAATGAAATCGGTTCCACCGAAATAGCTATCGAGGTAACGCCAGTCACCAGCCTGCCATGCAAGGTCATGAGACCCGGGCCGGCTGGACAGGATGGGCCTGCCATCGCCGACATAACTGGCCTGTTTTGCCTGCACGATCACGCCATTGAGATGCTCGATGTCCACGATTGCTCCTCCCTGAGGTTGGAACAAAATAAGAACATATCGAGCGCGTGGTCAAGGCGTTTCGCGATTGCTGCGATTTTCCCGCGCCACTCTGGCATTGATCGCCTGCGCCATTGCCTCAAGGTCGCGTGGTTGTCCGGACAGTTTTTCCATGGCAGCAATTGCAAGATCGGTCGCCACGTAATCCGGCTTGTGTCCGACGCCCTGCAGCCAGATCAGCTCGGAATTTCGGATGTCGCGCTTCAGGCCAACGGAATGAATATTGGCCAGCACGATAGGATCGCTATCGCCTGTCATGATGATGGCCGGTGTCTCAATGTCTGTATAGCGAGGAGAAACTCGCGTCACATAGCCCAGCAGATTGGCCACATCCTCAGCATTGTTCTGAAAGGCTGAGGGCCGGAGGACCAAGGCAGGAGCGCCTTCCTCCACATAGGTTTCGCGTCTCTGATTGGGTGCGAAGACAGATTTGGTCGCGCCATCCATCAGTAACAACCCGGCGGGCATGGCAAGTGTGTGGCTGAACAGCCAGCCAATCACGGGCGTTGAGGTGACGCGGTAGTGCCAATCGATGCCGCCTGGCCATGGATGTGTTGCAGGCGCAAGATACAGAGTGCCAATGACCTTGTCTGCATGGTTCAGCGCAAAGCTTGCGGCAATGGCCCCGCCGAAGGAATGCGCGACAATAATCGCTTTCCGGATGCCGAGCTTCTCCATCAGTTTCGAAATGGCCGCAGCTTGCCCATCGGGATAGGCGTTTTCCGGCCCGCCCCGTTGTGAATAGCCATGGCCCGGGCGGTCTACGAAGAGAAGTTCGGCCCGTCCCTTCAGCGGTGCCAGAAAGGCAGCCTCCTGATCACGAAGATTGCCGCTGGCGCCGTGGATGAAGACAATCGGGGGCAGGTCGGCTTCTGGTCCGGCCGGAACATGCAGAGCGTTCAGCTTGTAGCCGCCAACATCCGTCAGAGTGCCGATATTGGGAAACGCGCGCTCAATCGCGGCCGCTTGCCATGCGGTAAAGCCGAACAGACCAGCGAGAAGGGCGAGGAGAAGGATAATCGCGATCAGAATATATGACAGGGGAGGCCTCAGGATCAGGTGCGGCTACCGGCGATTTTCTCGGAGAGCCTGGTAACGTTTTCCTGCGCATCCCGTTCTGCCGGATAGATTGCCAGAAAGCGCTCCCAAGCCCGCAAAGCCAACTCGTCTTCGCCATTTTCCATCAGAATGGTGGCCATGCCCGCAATGGCCGGAAAGTGCCTGGCATCCCGTTGAAGAACCTGGTTGATATCAGCCATGGATTTGCGCGTGTCGCCCATCGTGTAATGCAGGGTGGCGCGGCGATTCCAGCCCTCCGTATAGGAGGGATCAAGCACGGTCACTTCATCCAGAAAGTCCAGCGCTGCGGCGTTCTTCTTTTCCGCCACGGCCTTGGCCGCCCATTGCATCAGCAGGTTGACGGTGGCGCTGCCAGAATCGTTCCAGTTGGCAATGATCTGGCTGGCAATTTCCTTGGCCTTGTCCGGATCACGCTCACGGCGAAGAGAATCGAAGAGCTGGTCCTGCCGCACTTTGGGGTCGAGGGACTGGGCCAAATCCTGCTGCGGCTTTTCAGAAGGCTCTGCCGTCGCGCTGGGGGCGCCTGGGCCGGTTGTTCCCGGGTCGCCTGGTTCAAGGGCAGGGGGCTGAGGCTCGGCCACGCGGCTTTCCTCCGCAGAAGCGGCGAGGGGGCTCAGGCAGAGCGGCAGAAGCAAGGCAGCAAAAAGAAATCGGCGCATACGGTAGGTTTAAACCGCATGCGCCGACTTTCAAACCAAAAAACACACGCTATCGACAACGTGATGCTGAGCCGCAAAGCGGCCCGTCGATATCAGCCCTGACGAGCCTTGAAGCGTGGGTTCTGCTTGTTGATGATGTAAACGCGGCCCTTGCGGCGAACCAGACGGTTATCGCGATGACGGGCCTTAAGCGCTTTAAGCGAGTTCTTGATCTTCATTGTTCTGGTCCGCGTATTGCAGGGCGCTAAAGAGCCCCGTGTCTCTGACAATCAAAAGCGCGCCATGCAGCGCGCTCTTTAGGATGGGAGGGTGGATACAGGTTCACCATGTCCCTGTCAACCGCACATGCCCTCTGCTCCAAGGGATTTCACGGCAAAAGCTGGGTTACATGCCCCATTTTTCGGCCCGGTCGTGACTCGGCCTTGCCATAAAGGTGCACCAGCACGTTGCTTTGCGAGAGCCAGCGCGGCACGTCCTGGATGTCGTCGCCGATCAGGTTCGTCATCACGCAATTGGAATGGCGTGCGGGATCCCCAAGCGGCAGGCCAGTGACGGCGCGGATATGCTGCTCGAATTGCGAAACCACGCAGGCCGCTTCCGTCCAGTGGCCGGAATTGTGCACGCGCGGCGCGATTTCATTGGCAATCAGGGTGCCATCGGCCATGACGAAGAATTCCATGCCGATCACGCCCACATAGTCCAAGCCAGCCAGCAGGCGCTGTGCTGCGGTGCGAGCAGCCTCAGCCGTCTGCTCGCCAATGCGCGCCGGCAGCGTGGAGGTGTGGAGAATGCCGTTGCGGTGAACATTCTCGGCCAGATCGAAGGCCTTGATCGTGCCATCGGTAGCGCGCGCGGCAATGACCGAGACTTCCCGTTCGAATGGTACAAAGCTTTCGAGAATCAGCGGCACGCCGCCCATGGCATCAAACGCACCAGCGCAATCCTCGGCGCTGGAGCGGAACACCCGCTGGCCTTTGCCGTCATAGCCAAGGCGGCGCGTCTTCAGCACGCCCTTGCCTTCGAAATCCGCAAGGGCCGCCTGCAGGTCCGCCTGGCTGTCGATTGCGTGGAAGCGCGCCGTTTCAATGCCGCATTGGCTAAGGAACTGCTTTTCGGTCAGCCGGTCCTGCGACACTTCCAGCGCCTTTGGCGGCGGATAGACCGGCTTGCTTTTTGCCAGAAGCTGGGCGGCGCTCACCGGCACATTCTCAAATTCATAGGTGATGACGTCGCAATATTCGGCCAGTTCCGCCAGGGCGGCCTGATCATCATAGGCCGCGACGATCTGTCGATTTGCGACCTGCGCTGCGGGACAGTCTGCCTGCGGCTCAAGAATGATGGTGCGAAAATTCAGCCGGGCTGCGGCCATGGCAAGCATGCGGCCCAGCTGGCCGCCGCCGATAATGCCAATGGTGGAAAGCGTCATGGCGCCTCGTCAATAGGATAGTCAGCCACGGACGCGGTCTGGCGTGCGCGGTATTCGTCAAGTCTGTCTGCCAGATCGGGGTCGGACAGCGCCAGAACGGCGGCTGCAAGCAGCGCTGCATTGACCGCGCCAGCGCGACCGATGGCCAGCGTGCCGACCGGGATTCCGGCGGGCATCTGCACGATGGAATAAAGGCTGTCAGTGCCAGACATCGTGCGCGATTGAACCGGCACGCCGAACACGGGCAGAGGCGTCAGGGCTGCAACCATGCCCGGCAGGTGGGCTGCGCCGCCAGCCCCTGCGATGATGACCTGGAAGCCCTCTTCGCGCGCGCCCTTGGCAAAGGCGAACATGCGGTCTGGCGTGCGATGCGCGGAGACGATCCTCGCTTCATACCCCACGTCCAGCGCATCCAGCGTATCTGCGGCATTCTTCATGGTTTCCCAGTCAGACTGGCTACCCATGATGATGGCGACCTGGGGTCTCTCCTGCGGCACGTTCTCCTCCTCCGTCACGCGATGATATCTGGAATGATCTGATCTTCCAGGCTGGTCATCTTATCCTTGATGGCGAGCTTTTTCTTCTTCATGCGCTGGATACGCAAAGCCTCGCAGCCTGTCGCGATCATGGCGTTGATGGCGGCATCGTAATCTTCGTGTTCCTGGCGCAACCGTGCCAGCGCCAGCCTGATATCCGCCTGTTCTTGATCGGCCATCGTGTCTTTCGTCCCCATTTTCAATCCGGTCTTTGTATCGCCGGGGAATGCAGGCAAGCTCCTACCACCAAACACACAGAACGACTAGTAGAGCCCACAGTAAAACTTATGGAAATGCACCCACACCGCGCCGGACCGTTAACGAGTTTCGACAGATGCTCAGGATCCCGCAAGCGCGCCGTTCCAGCGCATTGGATGCAGCCTGTAAACGACCCGGCTTGCCCTTGCCTTGTGCTGTCTAACACGCTTTGTTGCTTGTGCTGTTCTGAGGCGATCCAGGCTCACGCCAGCCTCCGCATAAGTTTATCTCTGTTTAAACAAGACCATCGATTTACCCTCGATATGTCATGATTTCGCCTTCGACAAAGCTGGCGGATCGTGTCACAATTCCTTCGCAAACCAGAAGCCATGGGCTCAAGGGGAGCTCGTGGCCGGAGAACAAAGGAAGGACGTGCCACATGACCATTCAGGCTCATATCGCATCGCTCGAGAAGAAACATGGCGCTCTTGAGGAGGAGCTCCAGTCGGTTCTTGCGTCTCCATCCTCCGATGACACTCACATTGCTGATCTGAAGCGGCGCAAACTGCGCCTGAAAGACGAATTGGAACGCCTCAAAAAGACACGGCACTGACGCAATCGCGATCGTTTATGGGTTTTGACTGATCTGCGCCGCTCTCAAGGTCCGATACCGGGGGCGGCGTTTTTGCGTCAGGCGGCCGTATCTCTTTGTCTGGCTCTCAGGCCCAGAACTGATCGAGCCAAAGGTTGAGCTTCTGAAAGCCCTTCACATTCACGCAATAGATGCGCCGCGTTCCTTCGGATGTTACCGTCACGAGGTTGCAATCCAATAGCGCCTTCAAATGTTGAGACACTGCGGGTCGGCTGATGGGAAGTCCCTCTGCGAGCTCATTGACTGTGCGCGGGGCACGCCTCAGCTCTTCCAGCAGATGACGCCGGTTCGGGTCGGCAATGGCTGCGAATGGATCGGTCGTCATGGCGGTTACGCTACGCCAAGTTGCGTTACCCGGCAAGCGATTTTGTGCAGTGCGGTATATTAGATTTATCTAAATCGGCAGCGAGTCGTAAAGCAGCTTCAATGCCGCCAGAAGGCCGAGGCCATAGGCCAGCGGATAGAAGACCTCCGGTTTCAATCGGCGAATGATCCATGCGCCTGCCAGTGTGGAGAGGAAGGCGATGGGCAGCAGAGTGAGTGAGGTGGTGAGGTTCCGGCTGTCGAGTGCGCCGAGCGCCACATAGGGAATGACCTTGACGGCATTGACGATGGCAAACAGCCGCACGCTTGCGCCCGTGTAGCGTTTCGGGTCCAGCCTGAGAGGCAATGCGTAGATCTGGAACGGCGGGCCGCCAGCATGGGCAACGAAGCTTCCATAGCCGCAGAGCGTTCCCCAGAAGAGGGCGGGGCCTCGCTTGTGCTTGCTTGGCGCGGGTGGCTGCGTCCGGCGTGGCCCATAGGTTTCCAGAAAGTAGCGCAGGGCAAACAGGATCATCGACATGGCGATGACGAAGCGAAGCGCATCGTCCGGCACATAAGCCGATGTGGCCCAGCCCAGGCCAATGCCGATGAGGCAGCCCGGCAAAAGCATCAAGAGTAACTTGCGGTCGTTGAAATGTCGCCAGGCATAGAGGGCCACCAGATCCATTGCGATCAGGATGGGAAGGAATATTGCTGCGGCGTCCACCGGGGTGACAACCAGCGCAAGCAGCGGAACGCCCATCAACGCGAAGGCGCCGCCCAGGCCGCCCTTCGACAGGCCAACCAGTGCGACAGCCGGAATTGCAGCGGCAAAAAAGATCGGATCGGGCAGCGTAAATGATAGCATGGGAGGATGACGGTTGATTGCGGGGCCTGTCCGGTCTATCGGACTCTTGGAAATAAGGCGAGGCTTGGTCGCATCAACTTGCATTTCAGCCAATGTAGATGTTGAACCAATGGCATCGCCCTTACAGCAGTCAGACGGATCGGAACAGACCATGGCACTTCCCGAAGATCGATGCAGACTTGTCCTGATTGTGCCGGATGGTGAGGATGAGGCCGCTTTGGCAGAGGAACTCGGTCACGCCCTGCGTGGCGGCGATGTCGCCTCCGTAATTATTCCGCAATACGGGCTGAACGACAGCGCCTTCCAGGCGCGGGCTGAAAAGCTGGTTCCCATTGTGCAGGCTGTGGGTGCCGCAGCCTTGATCTGCGGTGATTCCCGCATTGCCGGGCGCGTGAAAGCCGATGGTCTGCACCTGACGGGGTCGCTGGAGGAACTCGGCGAAGCCATCGAAAAGTTCACGCCGAAGCTCATCGTCGGTTCTGCCGCCGCCAAGGATCGGCATGCGGCGCTTGAAGTGGGTGAGTTGCGGCCAGATTATATTTTCTTCGGCCGCATCGATGGCGACATCAAGCCGGAGGCGCATCCCAAGAACCTGGCTCTGGCGGAATGGTGGGCCTCGATGGTCGAGATCCCCTGCATCACCATGGGTGGCACGCAGCTTGCCAGCGTGGAAGAAGTTGCCGCCACAGGCGCGGAATTTGTTGCCTTGCGTGAAGCCGTATTTTCAAATCCGGCGGGGGCTGCGGCGGCAGTTGCCGAAGCCAATGCAATTTTGGACGAAAAAGCGCCACGGTTTGACGCTTGAAGGTCGGCATGCGTCGCTCTGTCACCCACTTGATCTCATTCCGTCACGTCTGTGCGCTTTCAGCGCTCTGCCTGATTTTGCCGACTTCGCCTCTGGCACAGGGCTCGGAGCGTGCGGTCACGCGTCCTGTGGAGCAGGGGGCTGACACGCTGAAAAGGCAGGAGGATGCTCCTGATGCCGCGCAGAAGGGTGAAAGACCGACGGAGGAGGCCTATCCTTCCAGCGGCATCACGCTTTTGCAGCGCATGGGCACAACCCTGCCGCCGCTGCCGCCCGAGAAGGAATACACAGGTCCGATTGACGAAGCCTATGGCGCCTATCAGCGCGGCCTCTATCGCACCGCCCTTGAAAAAGCCCTGCCGCGCGCGGAAAAGGGCGATGCTGCCGCTCAAACGCTTGTAGCCATGATGACAATGCTGGGGCGCGGCCTTGCGCATGACGCCAAGGGCGCGGCCTTCTGGTTCAAGCAGGCGGCGGAGGGTGGCGATCCGGCTGGCATGTTCCAGTATGCGCTTATGCTCATGCAGGGGCGTGATGTTCCGCATGACAAGGCGAAAGCCGATGAATATATGCGGCGCGCCGCCGAGGCAGGCAATGGATCGGCTCAGTTCAACTGGGGCCAGATCCTGATTGCCGATAATCCCGGCGAAAAGGGCCTGAAGCTTGCTCTGCCCTTCTATGAAAAATCTGCCGAACAGGGCATTGCCGATGCGCAATATGCCGTGGCACAGCTCTATATCGCCATTCCTGATATTCCGGCGGAAAAGAAGGCAAAGGCGCGGGAATGGCTGATGCGGGCTGCGAAGGCAGGCTTCGATACGGCGCAGCTGGATATGGGCATCTGGTATGTGAATGGTGTCGGTGGACCGCGTGATTATGAGAAGGGCTTCGAGTGGTTGCGCATAGCAGCGCTTCGCGGCAATGTCGTCGCGCAGAACAAGCTTGCCCATCTCTACATCAATGCACTTGGTACGAGGCCGGATCCTGTCGAGGCGGCCAAATGGTATGTTCTGTCCCGGCGCGCGGGCCTGCCTGACCCGCTTCTTGAGGATTTCTATCTGGGTATCAACGAGGAGCAGCAGAAAAAGGCGATCGATGCCGCTAACCGTTTTCGCCGTGGCTGACGGCGCAATGGCTCTTGCGACTTGAATTTCCCCTGATTTTGTGGTTCTGAACCCGCCTATTCACGAAAAGACGTATGCACAGGTCCCCTGATGGATTGGGGACACTCGCCCTTATCCCAAGGATTCCCAGATGGCCCGTTCTGCTCTTCTTAATGTCATGGTTCAGGCTGCCCTCAAGGCAGGCAAGTCGCTTTCGCGCGATTTCGGCGAAGTTCAGAACTTGCAGGTCTCGGTGAAGGGGCCGAGCGATTTCGTTTCCCAAGCGGATCTGAAGGCGGAAAAGATCGTCTATGACGAGCTGATGAAGGCGCGCCCCACCTATGGCTTCCTCGGTGAAGAAAGCCAGGAGGAGAAGGGAACGGACGGTTCGCACCGCTGGATCGTCGATCCGCTGGATGGCACCACCAACTTCCTGCATGGTATTCCGCAATTTGCCGTGTCCATCGCGCTTGAGCGCAACGGCGAGATTGTCGCCGGTGTGATCTTCAATCCTGCGACAGATGAGCTTTTCACTGCGGAAAAGGGCGGCGGCGCCTTCCTAAACGACCGCCGCATTCGCGTTGCGGCCCGCCGTGTCCTGTCCGATTGCGTGATCGGCAGCGGCGTTCCGCATCTGGGCCGTGGCAATCATGGCAAGTTCCTGGTGGAGCTTCGCCATGTCATGGGCGAAGTGGCAGGTGTTCGCCGCTTCGGCGCAGCAGCACTCGATCTTGCCTATGTGGCTGCCGGTCGCCTGGATGGATTCTGGGAAGTGGATCTCTCGCCGTGGGATATCGCCGCTGGCCTGATCCTGATCCGCGAGGCGGGCGGTTTCACCTCCAGCATGAGCGGTGGCACGGATATCTTTGACCACCGCAGCGTCGTGGCGGGCAATGAACTGATTCACAAGCAATTGCTGGAAGTGGTCAACCGCCCGATTCCCAGCCGCTGAGCTTGGAACCGCAAACCGGGATGGGGCGCATGCTGCCTCTTCCGGCTTGATACATGGTGTGCAGAAGAAGTTCTCACCCAAAGGCTGTCCTCAAGGGCAGCCTTTTGCTTGATGGAGATGAAGCCGCCAGCCCGGTCTTTCGGCGAACGCGCTGAATTTCCGCAGATTTCCGAGGCGGTATCACTTCAATTCGTCCCATTTTTGCACTAGCGTCCCGCCACAGGTCGAAAACGAGGTTGCGTGCATATGGCGAACGATACCCTTGAAGATGTGAACGGGGCAGAACTGGCGCCACGCCACCATGGCTACAAGCTGTCGAACCCCGGCTCCGTCATCTGGACCATGGTGATATTCCTCATCATTGTCGGCTTCATCACCGCCATTCTCTACCGTCAGGCGCACACTGCATTCATGGCAAATCCCGGCCTGAACGGGCTTATTCTCGGTGTTCTCGCGATCGGGATCGTGCTGATTTTCACCCAGGTCGTCAGCCTCATTCCGGAGGTCCGCTGGTTCAATTCCTTTCGCGCCGCAGGCAGTGCCGATCGGGTTGGCCGCGATCCGAAGCTTCTCGCGCCCATGCGCGCGCTGCTTGGCCGCCGTCAGCGGGTGGCCCTGTCTGCCAATGTCTTGCGCTCGATTCTCGATTCGATCGGCACGCGGCTGGATGAATCGCGCGATACCTCGCGCTATCTCATCGGGCTGCTTGTCTTTCTCGGCCTGCTTGGCACATTCTGGGGCCTGATCGGCACCATTGGCTCGATCAGCGATGTCATCCAGGGGCTTGATCCGAATTCCGGCAGCAACACGGATATTCTCAGCACGCTCAAGAGCGGACTGACAGCGCCTCTTTCTGGCATGGGTACGGCCTTTTCCTCGTCGCTGCTCGGCCTTTCCGGTTCGCTTATCCTTGGCTTCCTCGATTTGCAGGCAGGGCGCGCACAGAACAGGTTCTATACGGAGCTGGAAAACTGGTTGTCGTCCGTGACCGAAGTTGAAAGCGACCTTCCTGCAGGTGAGGCGGTTTCCGGAAACACAGCCGACGAGCTGCGCCGCGTTGTGGAGCAGTTGCGCAAGCTTGCGGCCCAACAGAGCAAGGCAGATGGGGCCGGGCAGGCGGAGCGCTCCACCGCTGCCATGAGCCAGTTGGCGGAAAGTATTCAGGGCCTTGTGAAAAACATGCGCAATGAGCAGCAGATGCTGCGCGACTGGATCGAGGCCCAGCAGGAAGAAGCAAAGGCCATGCGCCGCGCGCTGGATCGCCTGTCCGACCGGATCGGGGAGAAGTAGACGATGGCGCTTGGCCGCAACAGGCGCCGTGAACGCGGCGTCGATTACTGGCCGGGTTTCGTTGACGCGTTGTCGACGCTGCTTTTGGCCATCATGTTCCTGCTTACGGTCTTCGTTCTGGCCCAGTTCATCCTCGGGCGGGAGATTACCGGCCGAGATGAGGTTCTGAACCGTCTGAACAGCCAGATCGCCGAGCTGACTGAATTGCTGGCTCTGGAAAAAAGCGGCAAGCAGGATGTGGAAGACACGCTTGCCAATCTTCAGGCGTCGCTTTCAGCATCCGAGACGGAACGCTCGCGCCTGCAGGCGCTTCTCGACAAGGGTGCAGGTGCCAGCGATAGCGCCAATGCGCGCATTGGTGCGCTGACGGAGAAGCTCAACGAGGAACAGCAGGTCAGTGCCCGTGCCATGAGCCAGGTGGAACTGCTGAACCAACAGATTGCCGCGCTGCGGGCGCAGATTGCAGCCGTAGAGGCCGCACTTCAGGCGTCGGAAGCCAAGGACCAGAACTCGCAAGCCAAGATTGCCGATCTCGGCAGGCGGCTGAACGTGGCTCTGGCACAGCGGGTTCAGGAGCTGAACCGCTACCGTTCCGATTTCTTCGGGCGGCTTCGCGAAATCCTGTCGGACCGCGAAAACATCCGTATCGTGGGTGACCGCTTCGTCTTCCAATCGGAAGTGCTCTTTCCCGTCGGCGGTTCTGAACTGGACGATGCAGGGCGCGCGGAGATGGATAAGCTCGCCACGGCACTTCTGCAGCTTGCGCAGGAAATTCCGCCGGAAATCAACTGGGTGCTGCGGGTGGATGGCCACACGGACAATGCGCCCTTGAGCGGTGCCGGCCGTTACCGCGATAACTGGGAGCTTTCATCCGCACGCGCCACCTCTGTCGTCAAATACCTGATTTCCAAGGGGGTTCCAGCCAATCGTCTGGTGGCTGCGGGCTTTGGGGAATATCAGCCCATTGCCGAAGGTGACAGCCCGGAAGCGCGGTCGCAGAACCGCCGTATCGAGCTGAAATTGACGGAGCGCTGATGGTTCAGCGCCCCGTCTCCGGGTTCTCAAGCCTGATCAATCGAGCGATACATTGGCGCTTTTGACCACGGGCTGCCACTTGGCAAGCTCTGCCTTCACGTGTTCGCCCAGGGCTTCCGGCGTGGAGGCCACTATGGTTGCGCTGAATTCCTTCATGCGTTCCGCCACTGCCGGTGAGGCAAGGGCTGCCTTGGCTGCGGCATTCAGCCGGTCGATTATGGGCTTGGGCGTGCCAGCCGGGGCAAACAGCGCATTCCACGTATAGGTCTCGTAACCGGGAATGCCGGCTTCCGCCATGGTCGGTACATCCGGGAAGGAAGGCGCCCGCTCCGCGGTCGTCACGGCCAATGCTCTCAACGTGCCAGCCTTGATGTGGCTGGAGGAGGAGGGCAGGTTATCGAACATGATCGGCACCTGGTTGCCGATAAGATCGTTCAAGGCGGGACCGGACCCCTTATAGGGAACATGCTGCATCTTCACGCCCGCCATGGAGTTGAACAACTCGCCCGAGAGGTGGAGCGGCGTGCCGTTGCCGGATGAAGCATAGCTGTATTTTTCCGGCTCTGCTTTCAGCAGTGCCAGAAGCTCCTTTACGTTCTTGGCGGGAAGCTCAGGGTTCACCACCAGCACATTCGGCACCACGACAAGTAGCGAAACCGGGGCGAAATCCTTTTCGGCATCGTAAGGCTTTGCCTTCAGCATCAACGGGTTCAGCGCATGGGTGGCAACAGTGCCCATCAGGATGGTGTAGCCATCCGGCTCCGAGCGCGCCACATTGGCGGCACCCAGGCTGCCGCCTGCGCCCGCGACGTTCTGTATGATGACCTGCTGGCCAAGATCGGCGGACATTCGTTCCGCAATGACACGCGCCACGACATCCGTGGAGCCGCCAGCCGCAAACGGAACCACCAGAGTGATTGTGTTTTCCGGATATTCCGCCAGGGCAGGTGACGCGGCAAACAAGCCCGCCACGGCACAGGCCGCCAAAAGTTTCCTGATCAGTTTCATGTGCATCTCCTCCGCAACCATGATTCCCGGCAGGTGCGGTTCCTCCTTCGCCCCGGCCAGACCGAGGCGATTGTTGGCGCGACAGACGCCAAGACAACCGATTTGCGCTGGCGTAGGTCTGGATGCCCGCGAAGGTCGGCGGATATGGGTGGAAAGGCACCCAATCATGGCTGTGCGATGGGTGGAAATCCGCCCACGGCGCAGGGATTTACTGGGCTGCGATAGAGGCTGTTTGGCCAGCCTCGAATTGCAGCCGGGCAAGGCTTGCATAAAGCCCGCCCTGACTGACCAGTTGCTGGTGGGTTCCTTCCTCGACAATCATTCCGTTATCCATCACGAGAATACGGTCTGCCTTGAGGATCGTGGCGAGACGATGAGCGATGACAATGGTTGTGCGGTCGCGCATCAGCCCATCCAGTGCCTTTTGCACCAGCGTTTCGCTTTCTGCATCGAGTGCCGAGGTTGCCTCATCCAGAAGCAGGACGGGCGCATTTTTGAGAATGGCGCGGGCAATGGCAATGCGCTGGCGCTGGCCGCCGGACAGCGTCACGCCCCGTTCGCCCGCCATCGTATCGTAACCCCGTTCGAGGCGGGAAATGAACTCGTCTGCCTGGGCGGCAATGGCAGCCTGACGAACGGCTTCACGGCTGGCATCGGGCTGACCGAAGGCAATATTGTCGTGGATGGAGGCGGCAAAAATCGTCACATCCTGCGGCACGATGGCCAGACGGCTGCGAAGATCGGCCAGCCTTGCTTGACGCAGATCGATTCCGTCCAACCGGATGGAGCCAGCCTGAGGATCGTAGAAGCGCATCAGAAGAGAAAGGACCGTGCTCTTTCCGGCGCCGGAAGGTCCGACGATAGCGACCGTTTCACCAGCCCGAACGTGGAAGGAAAGGCCGTGGAGCGCGGGCGCATTGGTTCTGGTCGGATACATAAACTCCACCGCGTCGAAGCTGACTTCGCCGCGTGCGGGGGCGGGCAGGGGAAGCGGGCTCTCGGGATCGCGGATGGCAGGCACTTCGCGCAGAAGCTCTGTCAGCCGCTCGGCGGCGCCGCCCGCCTGCGACAGATCTCCCCAGACTTCCGAAAGCTGGCCGAGGGAACTGGCGGCGATGACGGAATAGAGTACGAACTGGCCAAGCGTTCCGGCTGTCAGTGTTCCGGCAAGCACGCTTTGCGCGCCGTACCACAGCACACCGACAATACTGCCAAATACCATCAGAATAGCAAAACCCGTGAGGAAGGCGCGCGAACGAATGGCAACGCGGGCGGCGTCATAGGCGTCTTCCACGGTCGAGGTATAGCGCGCTGTGGCGGCCGCTTCCGCGCCGAAGGACTGAACGGTGCGATTGGCGGAAATGGTCTCCGAGGCAAAAGCCGAGGTGGCCGCGAGCGTATCCTGTGCGGCACGGGCGCGGCGGCGCACTGAGCGACCGAAGCCGACAAGCGGGAAGACAATGAGCGGAATGGCACCCAGCACCAGCAGGGAGAGCTTGGGACTGGTGAGAATCATCATCACCATGGCGCCAAGACAGAGAATGGTATTGCGCAGGGCCTGCGAGGCTGCAGAGCCGAAGGCGGATTTGATCTGTGTCGTATCCGCCGTCAATCGGGAGACGATCTCGCCGGACTGGTTTACATCGAAGAAGGAGGGAGACAGCGAGGTGACGCGGGCAAAGACTTCACCGCGCAGATCCGCCACCACGCGTTCGCCGATGGTGATGACATAATAATAGCGCATGGCGCTGGATACGGCGAGCAGGCAGGCGAGGCCTAGCAACATGCCGAAATAGCTATTGATGAAGGTCGTGTCCGAGGCTGCAAAACCGTGATCGATCATGCGTCGGACGGCAAGCGGCAGGATGAGCGTCGTAATGGCCGCCAGGGTCAGGAAAAGGCCAGCCGCCGCAACCATCGCCTTGTAGCGCAGCACATAGGGCATGAGCCGCAGCAGAGGCTGTGGGGAACGGCGCGTCTTCTCAGCTTTCATCTGCAATTCCGTCTTGGCTGCCGTAAAACAGTCATTGTGGGCTGCTTTGCGGGTACTTGTGCTTTTGAAGACCTTCCTGTATAGGCTCCGCATCGAATTGGGAAGCCGTGGCCTCCGGGTGCACGGCTTCATTACGGAATAGGGTCGCTCGCTGCAATTGCGACAAAAAGACCCCGCACAGCAGGAAGAGTGTCATGAAGGCCAATATTCATCCCGACTATCACAAGATCAAGGTCGTCATGACCGACGGCACCGAGTACGAAACCTTCTCGACCTGGGGTTCGGAAGGCGCGGTCATGAACCTGGAAATCGACTCCAAGTCGCACCCGGCATGGACCGGCGGCAACCAGCAGCTTATGGACCGCGGCGGCCGCGTTTCCAAGTTCAACAAGCGCTTCGGCGGCCTCGGCCTCTGATTGCATGCCGGATTCGGTCCGGCATTCTGACGATACCGCACCGCCCGAACCCAAGGTCCGGGCGGTTTTTCTTTGACTGGTGGCGCTCTCCGCAAGGTGCGCCGGAAGATCGAGTTCCTCCATGCTATCTCTGCTTCGTCTCTCCCTGAGGCCGCTTGCTGCGGCGGCTGCGCTCATTCTTTCTACAGCGGCAGCGCTTGCCGATCAGGCGAGCATGGTCATCGATGTGAAGACGGGTGCCGTTCTGGAAGCAGAGCGCGCGTCCGAGCTGCATTATCCCGCCTCGCTGACCAAGATGATGACACTCTACATCACCTTTGAGGCGTTGCATTCCGGCAAGCTGAAATGGACCGACCGCATCACCATTTCCGAGAATGCAAACAACAAGGAGCCCTTCAAGTTTGCCATCGGAGCGGGAAATACGATCAGCGTTCGCGAGGCCGTGGAGGGAATGATTGTCATCTCCGCCAATGACGCCGCTGTTGCGATGGGTGAGCACTTCGCCGGAAGCGAGGAAGGTTTCGGCCAGATGATGACCGCCAAGGCACGGGCGCTTGGTATGAAGGATACGGTTTTCCGCAACCCTGCCGGTCTGCCGGATCCGCAGCAAGTCACGACGGCGGCTGACATGGCCATACTCGGCATGGCGCTGATGCGGGATTTTCCCGAGGAGTTCAAGATGTTCTCCGCCCGCACAATCACCTTCCGCAGCATGAAGATTCGCGGCCATAACGGCGTGCTGAACACCTATCCGGGCGCAAGCGGCATCAAGACAGGCTATACGGATGCCTCCGGCTACAACCTCGTGACCTCTGTGGAGCGGGGAGGGCGCAGCCTGGTCGGCGTGGTGCTGGGTGGCAAGACCGCGCAACAGCGCGATGAGACCATGAAGGCACTGCTTGACCGCTACCTTCCGGCAGCGCCAGTCGTTGCGGAAAAGAAGCCGGGCGCAAAGATTGCAGAGCCTGTTGCCAGAGCTGCGACTGTGACGACCACTGCCGCGCAGCCCTGAACTTAGGGGCATCCCAAAAGACAAGGCCGCCGAAACATTGTTTCGGCGGCCTTTTGATATGTATCGCGATAAACGGCTGAAGCGTTACAGGCGCATCTGAATAGAGGGCGAATTGCTTGTCTATTCGTTTGGACGTTGTAAGCAGACAAGACCGCCGGGGCGGTCTTGCTGACTATGTTTTAGTTCGTGAAGGCGGTGCGCAGCAGATCCAGTTG
The DNA here is from genome assembly GCF_042680945.1 of Affinirhizobium helianthi. Lineage (NCBI taxonomy): Bacteria > Pseudomonadati > Pseudomonadota > Alphaproteobacteria > Hyphomicrobiales > Rhizobiaceae > Affinirhizobium > Affinirhizobium helianthi. Next base: position 34,784 of record NZ_JBHUEQ010000012.1, read on the forward strand.
CGCGCGAACGCTGTTCTCGTTGTCCGGCACGATTGCTTCCTGCGGGCGGTAGATTTCGCGATCCAGCAGGGAAACGCGGTTCTGCAGGCGCAGAGAGCGCTCTACCAGTTCGCGGAATGCTTCCGGCAGATCGCCCCAGCCCGGTGCCATGCGATCGACGTTGAAACCATCAAGACGAACCTTGTTCTTCTCGGCGAGAACCTGGTCATAGCTCATCTCGCCGTTGTTCACGGCCCGCTGAAGCAGCAGCCAGGAAGCCATCTGCATGAGGCGCGTGGTCAGGCGCATGGATTCTGCGGCGTAAAGAACCGTTGCATTGCGCGGCAGAACCTTCGAGGCTGCGCGACCCGGCCCATCGAGATAGGCAGCGGTTTCTTCAACGAGGGACATGCCTTCCGTGTAGAGCGCCTTGAACTGCGAAGAGCTAGCGGCGCGGCCCGCGAAACTGACGGTATTCAATACCTGTTCTGACATCGAGATAATCCTGCTAACGCATCCACTTGATCAGGCAATGACGGAAACCCTTCAAAGGTTCCGCTGTCTTGATTTCATGACCAGAAGATGATGGCAGTAGCTCAATTCCGCAAGCCGTTTCTTAAAGAAAGGTTAATTCCCACAGTTTACACAGGGTGAGCAAAAAAAAGAGCCGCGGGAGCGGCTCTCAAGGTAAAACAGGGAGAATCAGACCAATTCGCCGATAGGAGAAACCGTCTGAGTCCAGGAAGCCCGGACATCCCTATCATTACCGAAAATGCTTAATGGATGGTTAATGGGTTCACACGAAGTATAACTTCTTCGTGTGATCTTAACCTATTCTGATACGCGGAGGGCATATCCGATGTGTAGCCGCAGTTGATTCGTACGTTGGATGACGAAGATTTGACTTCATCCTGCGTGTTTCCTGCTTGGGATAAAGTGTCCATGCGCCAAGCTTTGCCCGGCGCAAACCGGTTGGGGCGAATCAGCGTTTGAAGAAGCTTTCGGCTGCGGCACGGCCTGCATCCTTGCGCGCACGTTCCTGTTTCAAACGCTCTATCTCATCTTCCAGCAGGGCAACGCGCCGATCCAGTTCATCGGCGGAAAGCTGCGAAATGTCGCAGCCAATCTCATGCGTGCTGACCTTTTTGGGCCGGTCGTCATCGAAGAGGCTCATGGCTTCAACTCCTGTCAGCGCCAGAAATCCGGAATTGTTTCCGCAAGACGTGGCCCAAGCCGCAGCGGCGCAATCTTTTCAGCAAGGCCGGTCGAATCGGAAATCTCCACGCCAACGCCGCAGATCGTGGCCGGGCCGCTTGCAGCCTCGAAACGACCCTTCGGCATTTTGGAAATGAAGCGGTTGAGGGGCTCTTCCTTTTCCATTCCGAGGGAGGAGTCGTAATCGCCGCACATGCCAGCATCCGACATATAGGCTGTTCCGCCGTTCAGGATCTGATGATCGGCGGTCGGGACATGCGTATGGGTGCCGACAACGAAGCTGGCGCGGCCATCGACAAAATGCCCGAAGCACTGTTTCTCGCTCGTCGCTTCCGCGTGGAAGTCGAAGATAATGGCATCTGCCTGCTCCTTCAGCGGGCATGCATCCAGAATGGCTTCCGCGCTTTTGAAGGGATCGTCGAGTTCCGGATGCATGAAAACCCGGCCCATAATGTTGGAAACCAGCACTCTGGCCCCGTTCCGTGCATAGAACAGCCCGGAGCCGCGTCCGGGGGTTCCGGCAGGGTAATTGGCCGGACGCAGGAACTGATCGTGCCGACCGGCAAAGGCCACGGCATCCTTCTGGTCCCAGACGTGATTGCCGGTGGTGACGACATCCGCCCCGGCATTGATGGTTTCGAGGAAGATATCTTCGGTGATCCCGAAGCCTCCGGCCGCATTCTCGCCATTCACGATGACGAAATCCAGCTTGAGGTCGGAAATCAGGCCCGGCAGGCGGTCCCAGACGGCAGTGCGTCCTGTCTTGCCAACCATATCGCCCAGAAAAAGAAGTCGCATGCCAATCCGTTCAGCTGTTGAAGCGTCTCAGGCCGCTTTCAGTCAGAACAGCGTGCAGACGCATATCGTGGGGTTCTGCGGGTACTGATGCCACTTCCTGACAATCGAAGGCAATGCCGATCAACCGTGGAGAGAAGCCTTTCCTGTGCAAACGCTCGATTGCCCGGTCGTAATAGCCGCCACCATAGCCTATTCGCTGGCCCTCGGCATCGAAGCCGGCAAGCGGCACAAGCATGACGGACGGATCAAGCTCGGCGCAATCCGGTCCGGGGCCGAAGGTGCCGAAACCCATGGGGATCAGCTCCCGATCCGTTCTCAGTTCGCGAAAAACGATGGTGGTCTTGTCGAGAATGACCGGCAGGCAGAGCAGGGTGCCCTTCGCCTTGAGGCCGGACATCAGCGGGCGAATATCGGCCTCGGAGCGGATAGGGGTGAAGCCGGACACGATCTCACCCGGCTCGATTTCAACCGCAGACAAGCCATGATCGGCAATGGCTAGGCTTTTATCGATCCGTTCCTGCGCGGGCAGACGGTCACGTGCAGCGAGGCATTCAGCACGAAGTCTGGCCTTTTGCTGCGCCCTGTCGGTCATGCCGCTTCCTGAACCTTTTGAACAAGAAGCTTGTCGATGCGTCGGCCATCCAGATCGATGACCTCGAAGCACCAGCCATTCCAATGGAACTGCTCGCCCAGTTCGGGCAGATGTTTCAACTCGTCCAGCACAAAGCCCGCCACGGTTTCGTAGTCCGGGTCTTCCTTCATCGAGAAGCCCATCTGGTGTGCGAACTCATCCACCGGCATCCAGCCTGCAACAAGGAAGGATCCATCCTCGCGCTGAACGATGGCCGGTTCTTCCACCTCGTCCTCCTGGAAAACGCCGGTAATGGCTTCCAGAATATCGCCCGAGGTGATGATGCCCTCGAAGTGGCCGTACTCGTCATAGACAAGAACCATGTGGGCATTGGTCTTGCGCAGGGCCTGGATAACATCCAGCGCGCCGGTCAGGTCGGATACCACCGGGGCCTCGCGCATTCTGGCGCGAATGTCGGGATCCTTGCCCTCCATCATCGTCTCATAGACGTCCTTCACGAACAGAACGCCCAGAATTTCATCGGAAGAGCCATTGCGAACCGGCAGGCGGGAGCGCTGGGTTGTGCGCAACTGCGTGCGAATTTCCTCAAGGTCATCCTCGATATCGATGACTTCGACATCGCGACGCGGCGTCATCAGGCCGCGTGCCGTACGGTCGGCAAGACGCATGACGCCCGAAATCATCGCCGACTCTTCGGTCTCGATCACACCGGCAATTTGCGCTTCGGCGAGAACGGTGCGGATCTCTTCATCCGTCATCTTTTCTTCTGCATCGCCCTTCTGGCCCAGCAGTGCCAGCACCGCCTGGCCGGATGCATCCAGAAGCCAGACCAGCGGAAGCGCCAGTTTTGACAAAAGCACCATCATGGGCGCCACGCGAGCGGCGACCGCTTCCGGCGCACGAAGAGCGATCTGCTTCGGAACCAGTTCGCCTACGATCAGCGACAGGTAGGTGATGGCAACGACCACCGAGCCAACGCCCAGGCCATCGGCCCAGCCTTGCGGAAGTCCTTGCTCAAGAAGCCATGCGGAAAGGCGCGCACCAAGTGTCGCGCCGGAAAAGGCACCGGAAAGGACGCCGACGAGCGTGATGCCGATCTGGACTGTGGAGAGGAAGCGGCCGGGATCATCCGCCAGTTTCATCGCCAGGCCAGCGCCGCGATTCCCCTGATCAGACATGACCTTCAGGCGCATGGGGCGAGCCGACACGACAGCCAGTTCCGACATGGCGAGAACGCCGTTCAGAATGGTTAGAAGAATGACAATCGATATTTCAGTTAACAAGAGACGCTCATGTGTTTCGCCAGGGACCTCGACCGCCTCAAAAAAAGCACGGCTATCCCGGATCAGCTCGAAAAGCCGGCCAACCCTGCCGCGCCAACACAAAATGAACCAATAAGTTCCCTTTCGTGATGCCGGCTGACGTTATGAGGGCGATCTTACAGAGCGCCCCCCGGCAATGCAATGCGCTCACGCATTTTTCGCCAGTTCGAGGGCAAGTTCGGCGCGTGTCCCGCGTACGGCCGCAACATATTCTATGGAGGAGCCCAGAGTGGCGGCCATGGAGCGGATAATGCGGCTGCCTAGCCCCGTTCCTTTCGGGCTGGATCCCTCGACGAGCCCAACGCCGTCGTCTTCCACGGCCAGCAGGGCAAAACCATCTTCGCCGCGTTTCAGGTGAACACGCACCTCGCCGCTGGTGCCGGAGGGATAGGCATATTTCAGCGCATTGGTCAGCAGTTCCGTCACGATCATGCCGACGGAGACGGCGCGGTCGGAGGTCAGCGAAACCGGATCGGCCTCAAGCGAAATCGAGGGGCCGGCATTGCCGAGATTGACCGAGCGCTGCACTTCCTGAACGAGTGTTTGGAGATATTTGTCCATCTCCACATGGCGCACATCGTCTGACGTGTAGAGGCTGCGATGCATGCCGGCAATGGCCGTGATCCGGGCCTGGGTTTCTGTCAGCGCCTCCCGCACGGCCTCATCCTTGCTGGCATTCACCTGAAGGCGAATGAGAGCGGCAACAAGCGCGAGCGAATTGGCCACCCGGTGGTTGACCTCCGCCAGCAGCACTTCCGCCCGTTCCTTGCCAAGCCGGATTTCCTGTTCCGCCAGCTCCTTGGCGCGATGCAGCTCCGCTGTTGCAATGGCCTGGCGAAGCGCGTTTTCCATCAGCGACCAGAATTCTTCGCCAACGGTCTTGATGACATAGTCGGAGGCGCCGCTTTTCAGGGCATCGACCGCAATGGTCGCCTCGCTGGAACCCGTGACATAGATGGTGGGGATCGAAAGTCCTCGATCCTTCAGGCTGCGCAGAATATCCAGGCCCGTTTCGGCACGCAGATAATGATCCAGCACGATGGCGTCGAAGGTCGCGTCTTCCAGGGCGGCGAGGCAGGCCTCGCCATCCGTCACATGCACGACCGTGTAACCCGAACGACCGAGCGCGCGCTGGGCCAGGCGACCGAGCGCAACGTCGTCGTCTACATATAAAACGGTCTGCTGCATGGCTTCTACGCGTTTCAGGGAATCTGCATAACAGAGAAGAACAGGCCCAACTGCCGGATGGCATTGGCAAAGCTGTCATAGTCCACTGGCTTTGTAATGTACACGTTGGCGCCCAGATCGTAGCAGCGCTGGATTTCGCGCTCATCGTCCGTCGTGGTGAGAATGACAACAGGCAGCCGCTTGGCATGCGCGTTGGATTTCACCTTCTCCAGAATATCGATTCCGGACATGTCGGGCAGGTTCAGATCGAGCAGGATCAGCATGTAGCGACCCTGGATGTTGTCGCCTGTGCGATCGGCTCCAAGGATGAAGTCCAGCGCGGCATTTCCGTTAGTAAAGGGAACAATCTCATTGTTCACGCCCGCACGACGCACATTCTTTTCGATGAGGCGTGCGTGACCTTCGTCATCTTCCACCATCACAATGGTGACTTCGCGACCGGCAGCTTTCATATCCCGGGACTCCTGACATGTTGGGAAAGATCGATCGGCAGGCGAATGATGAAGGTCGATCCGCCACCGAGCGTGGAGGTGACCGTAATTTCACCTCCTAAATTTCTAACTAACGATCTAACATGGGCGAGTCCAATCCCTTCGCCGGGACTATCCTGGCGGCCGGAACGACGGAAAAGTTCAAACACGCGCTCATGATCCTCCGGCGCGATGCCGCGACCGTTATCCTTCACCTCAATGCGCACCATGCTTCTTCCAAGCGCTTGCGCCGTCACGTCCAGGGTGAGGGGTCTGTCCGGGCTTTTGTATTTGACGGCATTATCGAAGAGATTGCCGAAGATCTGCTCCAATGAAAACTTGTCCGTCACCAGGTTGCGCGCTGCGGCCACGGAGATGGAAACCTTGCCGCCGGCATCGGTGACCTGGTGATTGATGCTGTCGGCGGTGGCCTCCAGCAAATTCTGCAGATTCACGCGCTCCGGCTTCAATTCGCGCCGGCCGTCCCGCGAAATTTTCAGGATGGCATTGATAAGGCCGTCCATTTTCTTGGTCGAGGAGCGAATGAAGGAGATGGCTTCCGGCAGGTCTTCCTCGACGGCCATCCGCGCCGCGCGGATCTGCTCTTCTGTCGGTTTTGCCTCGTCGGCCAGAACATAGGCGCGAATGGATTTCAATGTCTGGTCCAGTTCGCTGGTAAAACCCATGATATTGACCAATGGCGCGCGCAGATCGTGCGAGACGATATAGGCATAGCGCTGGATTTCGCGATTGGCCTGAATAAGGTCGTTGGTGCGTTCGTTCACTCGTTCCTCAAGCCCGGCATTGAGCGTTTCCACTTCACGATGGGCGAGCGAAAGCTCGCGCACATGCTGGATGACGATGAGGATTGCGCCGCTCACTACGATCATGATGATCAGGCCGCCGCCCAGCGTCACCCATTGCAGTGTCGATGCCCGGGAGTTCAATTGATCGATGCCGGAACCCAGTTTTTCATCGAGATCGCGGATCAGTGCGACAAGCAAAGCGCTGATGTCGTCCATCAATTCGCGGCCTGTCGCTGCACGGACCAAGGCGACGGCGTCCTCGAAATGGCCGGACTGCGCAAGGTCAACCGTCTGCTTCATCTCCATGAGTTTCGCATCAAGCAGCCTGTTGAACTGATCGATGGGGAAAACGATGGCATCCTGGCCATCATAGGCTTTCATCAACTGGTCTCGCTGTTTCGCCATGCGGTCCGTTGCAGCGATATAGGGATCGAGAAACTCCCGGTCCCGGCTCAGCAGATAGCCCCGCTGTCCTGCTTCCGCGCCCCGCAAAAACAAGAGCATGTCTGCCGAGGCGCTGCGTAGATCGCGAAGGCGCACCACATCGCCAAAATAGCTCTGGGTCGAACGCGCCAGATAAAATGAAGAGGTGACGATGGCGGCCAGAACCGCAGCGCCGATCATCAGCATGAGCAAGGACGACCGCGCGAATTTTGTATTTGAGAATGGCATTATATTTGAAAACCCTACCCCGGCCGGGGGTAAATGGAGCACGCGGCTGCAAAGTCAAGCGCCGCACTGCACGCTTCTGCTCGGAAAGCAGATCGGCGACGCGCTAATGAAGGGATGACGAGGAGGGCTGACGAGAAAAGGTGCGATCCACGGCGACCGATGGAGAGTTACGATCCTGGGTGCCTACAAAAGTAGGTGGGCGCCATATGTCCAAGCCCACGGGCCTGGTCAGGGACAGCTCCCTTTGGATCGAGTATGGCCCCAGGGATTGTGGTTCCTGTCGGGAAGCGCAGACCGCAACTTCAATATAGGGCAGGTTCGGCCTTGCCGCCAGAGGGGAGGCGATGGCGTTTGTGAAGATTCTCGAGTTTTACTGCGCCGGTTGCTGGCTGGGGCGGGCATTCAGTTTCGAGGCAATGCCTTCGAGGCGACCCGCCAGCTCGCTGAGCGTGCCGATCATGGCCTGCTCGCTGCGGGCCTGTGCTTGCGCCGTGCCGTCGCCCTGAGCGCGAAGGGTATCCAGTTCTTTTTCGAGTGCCGTCACCTGACGATTGGTTTCCGCCAGCTCGTCCATGACCATGATGCCCGCCATCACCGTGAGCCGCAGATCGCCGATTTCCCCGAACTGGCTTTTCAGATGGCCGACATAGCGATCAAAGCGCGTGGCCAGCATTTCGAGGTGACTTTCCTGCCCTTCCTCACAGGCCATTCGGTAGGTCTTGCCGTCAATGGTAATCGTAACCTGAGCCATGTGCTTTTCCCTGTTCTCTTAGCGGTCAAGCACGGCCCGGATGGTTTCCATCGCCGTGACAAGACGGCGCGAAACCTCCCGATTGACCTCTTCCAGCCGATTGGCGCGCAATTCGGATTGGTCCAGCTCCTGTGCCAGCTTTGCCCGATCCGCATGGACGCGGCGGACTTCCTGATCGACATCGGCAGCTTCGCGCTGTCGTTCGATCCGCATGTCCACGGCGTTCTCCAGGCGGTTCACCGCGGCCCAGAGTTCGGAAATGGCTGCTTCCAAGGTTTTACTCACCGGCATCCCGCAGGTTGCGACGCATCGTCAGGACAGGCCCTCGAATCGAACCTGTTTTCATGTTTCATAAGCACTGCACACTATGCTTCGGGGCAATAGTGGTCAATAAAGGGACACTGTTCCACGCCCGCCTTACCTGTGGATCGATCGGTTAAGGTCAAGTCCGGGGCTGGGGCGCCCTGCATGGCACGACATCCGATTTAACTTGCCGCCGCCCCTTTAACCGGGACTCTTTGCCCCTAATTGAGAGGGCGATCAAATTCATTCCAGGCCCTGTCTGGCGGGTGGCATTTATTGACTTGGCCGTTGCACCTGATATTGAACACCCGCGCTTCATTTGGTCCTACACTTGGGCTGTGATTGACACTGCAAACCAGCGGATTAGCCATGACCTCTGTCGAACAACATAACCGGATGGCGAATGCGATCCGTTTTCTCGCCATGGATGCGATCGAGAAGGCCAATTCCGGTCACCCCGGCCTGCCAATGGGCGCGGCCGATGTGGCGACCGTCCTTTTCGGTAAATATCTGAAGTTCGACCCCAAGAACCCGCTCTGGCCGGATCGTGACCGTTTCGTGCTGTCTGCCGGTCACGGCTCGATGCTTCTCTATTCTCTCCTCTTCCTCACCGGATATGAGGATATGACGATGGAGGACATCAAGCAGTTCCGTCAGCTGGGTTCCAAGACGGCTGGCCACCCGGAATACGGTCATGCCTCCGGCATTGAGACGACCACAGGTCCGCTCGGCCAGGGCATTGCAAACGCGGTTGGCATGGCCATTGCTGAACGCAAGCTGGCCGAGGAATTCGGCTCCGAGCTGCAGGATCACTTCACCTATGCTCTGGTGGGCGATGGCTGCCTCATGGAAGGCATCAGCCAGGAAGCCATTGCGATGGCGGGCCACCTGAAGCTGAACAAGCTCATCGTCTTCTGGGACGACAACAAGATCACCATCGACGGCGCCGTATCGCTCTCCGATTCGACCGACCAGATTGCCCGCTTCAAATCGGTGAACTGGAATACGATCGAAGTCGACGGCCACGATCAGGCTGCGATTTCCGCTGCCATCGAGGCGGCACAGAAATCCGACCGCCCGACCTTCATCGCCTGCAAAACCATCATCGGTTTCGGCGCGCCCAACAAGCAGGGCTCCCACAAGGTTCACGGTTCGCCGCTCGGCGCGGAAGAAATTGCCGCAGCGCGCAAGGCGCTGAACTGGGAAGCGGAAGCCTTCAGCGTTCCGGCGGATGTGCTGGATGCATGGCGCAAGGCTGGCCAGCGTTCGGATGGCGCACGCAAGGCCTGGGAAGAGCGTCTGGCGGCCTCGGCCAAGCGTGGCGAGTTCGTGCGTCGCTTTGCCGGCGATCTGCCGGAAGGCTTCGATGCTGCCATTGACGCTTTCAAGAAAAAGGTTGCCGAGAACAACCCGACCGTTGCCACCCGCAAGGCTTCGGAAGACGTTCTGGAAGTCATCAACGGCCTGTTGCCGGAAACCTTTGGCGGCTCCGCCGACCTGACGCCTTCCAACAACACCAAGACCAGCCAGATGAAGTCGATCACGCCTGACGATTTCTCCGGCCGCTACATGCATTATGGTATTCGTGAGCATGCAACGGCTGCTGCCATGAACGGCATTGCGCTGCACGGCGGTCTTATTCCCTATTCCGGCGGCTTCCTGATTTTCTCGGATTACTGCCGTCCGTCCGTTCGTCTGGCTGCCCTGATGGGTATTCGCGTCGTTCATGTCTGGACGCATGATTCCATCGGCGTTGGCGAAGATGGCCCGACCCACCAGCCGGTGGAGCATCTGGCTGCACTGCGCGCCATCCCCGGCCTGCTCTTGTTCCGTCCGGCGGACGAAACGGAAACGGCCGAGTGCTGGCAGCTGGCGCTGCATGAGAAGCACCGTCCGTCCGGTCTGGCGCTGACCCGTCAGAACCTGATGCCGGTTCGCCTGGACTATGCACAGAAGAACCTTTCCGCTGCCGGCGCCTACGAGCTTCGCAAGGCTGATGGGGCAAAGGTCAGCATCTTTGCATCCGGTTCGGAAGTGGAGATCGCCGTGAAGGCAGCCGAGGCCTTGAATGCCAAGGGCGTTGCAACCCGCGTGGTGTCAGTGCCCTGCGTCGAGCTGTTCTTCGAGCAGTCGGACGAATACCGCGCCGAGGTCATTGGTCAGGCTCCGGTCAAGATTGCCGTGGAAGCGGCGGTTCGCGAAGGCTGGGATGCGATCATCGGCAGCGATGGCGCATTCGTCGGCATGAAGTCTTTCGGCGCATCCGGTCCTGCAAAGGACCTCTACAAGCACTTCGGCATCACGGTCGAAGCTGTCGTCGCAGCCGCCGAAGCCAAGCTTTGAAACCTTCCGGGCGCCTTCGTGGCGCCCGCATTATTTCATCATAAGCCCATGTTCAGGGAGTGAATGCACATGACTGTCAAGGTTGCCATCAACGGGTTCGGTCGTATTGGCCGCAACGTTCTGCGTGCCATCGTCGAGTCGGGCCGTACCGACATCGAAGTGGTAGCGATCAACGATCTCGGCCCGGTCGAGACCAATGCGCATCTTTTGCGCTACGACTCGATCCACGGCAAGTTCCCGGCTGAGGTGAAGGTCGATGGCGACAGCATCACCGTTGGCGGCGGCAAGCCGATCAAGGTGACCGCAGTCAAGGATCCGGCAGCCCTGCCGCACAAGGAACTGGGTGTCGATATCGCCATGGAATGCACGGGCATTTTCACCGCGCGTGACAAGGCTGCTGCGCACCTGACGGCTGGCGCAAAGCGCGTCATCGTTTCGGCTCCGGCTGACGGCGCTGACCTGACGGTTGTATATGGTGTCAACCATGACCAGCTGACCAAGGATCACCTGGTCATCTCCAACGCCTCCTGCACGACCAACTGCCTGGTTCCGGTCGTCAAGGTTCTGAATGACGCTATCGGCATCGATCATGGTTTCATGACTACGATCCACTCCTATACCGGCGACCAGCCGACGCTCGACACCATGCACAAGGATCTGTACCGCGCCCGCGCTGCAGCCCTTTCCATGATCCCGACCTCGACCGGCGCTGCCAAGGCCGTTGGCCTCGTGCTGCCGGAACTGAAGGGCAAGCTCGACGGCACGTCCATCCGCGTTCCGACGCCGAACGTCTCTGTGGTCGACTTCAAGTTCGTTGCCAAGAAGAACACGACGGCTCAGGAAATCAACGAGGCCATCATCGCGGCCTCCAACGGCGCCCTGAAGGGTATCCTGGGTTACACGGACGAGCCGCTGGTTTCTCGCGACTTCAACCATGACAGCCATTCCTCCATCTTCGCTCTCGATCAGACGAAGGTTCTGGAAGGCAATTTCGTGCGCATTCTCAGCTGGTACGACAACGAGTGGGGCTTCTCCAACCGCATGTCCGATACCGCTGTTGCCATGGCAAAGCTCATCTGAGCAGTCGGGCACGATCATCCGATCGCAGGACAAAGCATCAGGCGGCCCTCGGGCCGCCTTTTTGCTGGCCTGAAATCGCGCGGAAGAGTCAGGCTTCCTTTACTTATTTCCTCACCCCCGGTGCATATCCCGGGTTGTGAGTGGATAGTTTGCCTCTTTGCCCTTCTCTTGCCGGATTTCATGCTGCCTAATGGCTTCACAGGTGATTCTTTCCGGCGCATGCTGGGCCAGCATGAGATCGACATGGTTTGGAACGGAGCGATTGCGGCGTGCCGGCAACGGAGCGCCGAGTATTGCCCGTTCAGGGAATTGCCTTGCTCGATTGGGCTGACGGTGGCGAGAAGGGACAGGGACGTTGGAGGCATTCTATCTCATTGTGCTGGTGGGCACGATTCTGGTTCTTGCCGCCGCATTTTCCAGTCTCCTTGCCTTCCGCTTCGGTGCGCCTCTTCTTCTTGTCTTCCTGATGATCGGCCTGCTGGCGGGGGTCGATGGCCTCGGCATCAGCTTCAGCAATTATAATCTCGCTTATGTGCTTGGCTCGCTGGCGCTGGCTGTCATCCTGTTCGATTCCGGCTTCGGCACATCGCTTCATGCCTTCCGAATAGCGGCGGCTCCCGCCCTTACCATGGCCTCCATCGGCGTGGTTCTGACGGCCTCCATCTTTGCCTTTGCCGCCTCGCTGCTGTTGAACCTGAGCTGGCTGGAGGGGCTTCTGCTGGGCTCTATCGTGGCCTCGACCGATGCGGCAGCCGTGTTCTTCCTGCTGCGTGTCGGTGGTGTTCACATCAGAGACAAGGTGCGCTCCACGCTGGAAGTGGAATCCGGCACCAACGATCCGATGGCCGTGTTTCTGACCATTGCGCTGGTGGAACTGGTCAGCTCCGGCCATGGCGCTGCGGGCTTCAATCTCGATCTTTTTGCCATGTTCCTCAAGCAAATGGGGCTGGGCGGCGCTATGGGCGCGCTGGGCGGCATGATGATCGTCACGGTTCTGAACCGGCTTCCGGTCGATCGTGGGCTTGCGCCGATTTTCGTTCTGGCGCTTGCCATGCTGATCTTTTCCTTCACCGGTGCTGTGGGCGGCAGCGGCTTCCTCGCGGTCTATGTTTCGGGCATCTATGCCGGAAACAAGCGCCTTTATGCGAAGGAGGCAATCAAGCGCTTTCAGGACGGACTGACCTGGCTGGCGCAGATCATCATGTTCCTGGTGCTGGGGCTTCTTGCCACGCCGTCGCAATTTCCAAGCATTCTTCTGCCTGCCATTCTGCTGGCGCTGTTCCTCATCTTCGTTGCGCGTCCCATTGCTGCCTGGCTCAGCCTGCTTCCCTTCGATTTCACCCAGCAGGAAATTGGTTTCGTGGCCTGGGTCGGGTTGCGCGGCGCGGTTTCCATCCTGCTTGGCATCATGCCGATTCTGGGCGGCATTGATGAAGGCCACATCTTCTTCAACACGGCGTTCATCATCGTTCTTGTCTCGCTTCTCGTGCAGGGCTGGACCATTCGCCCGGTTGCCGAGCGGCTGGGTCTCATCATTCCGCCACGCATGGGTGAGGTGGATAAGGTGGAGCTGGACCTGCCCGGACGTGCCAATCACGAGCTGATTTCCTACCGCGTCATCAAGGATAGTCCGGTTCTGCGTGGCGAACGCATTCCGCGTTGGGCCACACCCTCGCTCGTGATCCGCGATGGGCGCAGCATGCGCTATCAATATGCCGGACGGCTGCGGGAAAACGATCACGTCTATCTCTTCATTGCGCCCGGTTATTCGCGCCTTCTGGACAGGCTTTTCGCCAGCCGGGCCCCGGTTGACGAAGACGATGCCGATTTCTTCGGTGCTTTTGCGATTTCGCCGACGCGTCCGGCAAAGGAACTGGATGCCGCCTATGGTCCGGGAATTCTCTCGACCGCAGAGCAGGCAATGACGGTCGGCGATCTCATGACCTATCGACTGGGCGGCAAGGCCGATTATGCCGATCGCGTGCGTCTTGGCTCCATCATTCTGATCGTGCGGGATCTGGATGAGCATGAGCATATCAGTTCTGTCGGCATTTCGCTTGAGCCGGTCGAGCCTGCAACGCGCCTGCCGATCTTCATCAATATGCGCGAAATTGCCCATCGCATCCGCGATCTCATCCGCCGTTATCGCGGCAAGCCAGTGCCGGAGCGTGAAGCGCGCTAGCGCCTCTCTGGCTCCATGCCGCAAAGGCCGGATCCTCATCGGAAGTCTGTGACCCGGCTTTTTTCCGGTGGCAGCGCTTGCGCCACGCGGCAGGTTGGTTATGGTCCGCTGCGAATTTCAACCACGAACGGATTGATACCATGCCGGCCTTCAAGACCCTTGACGACCTCACCGATATTGCGGGAAAGCGCGTTCTCGTGCGCGTTGATCTCAACGTCCCGGTTTCCGACGGGAAGGTGACGGACACCACGCGCATCGAGCGCGTCGCGCCAACCATCATGGAATTGTCGGGCAAAGGCGCAAAGGTCATTTTGCTGGCGCATTTTGGCCGCCCGAAGGGTGCGCCGGTGGCAGATATGTCGCTGAAGCTGATTGCGCCTGCGGTTGAGGAAGTGCTTGATCACGCCGTCCTCTTTGCCTCTGATTGCATTGGCGAAGCTGCCGCTTCCGCCGTGGCCGACATGCAGAACGGCGATATCCTGCTCCTGGAAAACACCCGCTTCCACAAAGGTGAGGAAAAGAACGATCCGGAGTTCACCAAGGCATTGGCCGCCAATGGCGATCTCTATGTCAACGATGCATTCTCGGCGGCTCACCGCGCACACGCCTCCACCGAAGGTCTTGCCCATCACATGCCAGCCTATGCAGGCCGCACCATGCAGGCGGAACTGGAAGCTCTGGAGAAGGGCCTCGGCAACCCGGCACGTCCGGTTGTCGCGATTGTCGGTGGCGCGAAGGTTTCCACCAAGATCGATCTCTTGATGAACCTCGTGAAGAAGGTCGATGCGCTCGTCATTGGCGGCGGCATGGCCAACACCTTCATCGCGGCCCGCGGCACCTCTGTCGGCAAATCGCTGTGCGAACATGATCTGGCGGAAACCGCCAAGCAGATCATGATCGAAGCCGCCAGCGCCCAGTGCGCCATCGTTCTGCCCGTGGATGGCGTGGTGGCACGTGAGTTCAAGGCCAATGCCGAAAATGAGGTTGTCGACATCGAGGCAATCCCGGCCGATGCCATGATGCTGGATGTCGGGCCAAAGTCTGTCGAAGCCGTCAATGAATGGATTGGCCGCGCCCATACGCTGGTCTGGAACGGCCCGCTCGGTGCTTTCGAAATCGCGCCCTTCGATGCGGCAACGGTTGCTGCAGCCAAGTTCGCGGCAGAGCAGACGGAGGCTGGCAAGCTCGTCTCTGTCGCCGGTGGTGGCGATACGGTGGCAGCACTGAACCATGCTGGCGTTGCCGACGAATTCACCTATGTCTCGACCGCTGGCGGCGCCTTCCTGGAATGGATGGAAGGCAAGGAACTGCCGGGCGTATCCGTTCTGACCCGCGCTTGAGCAAGAGCCACTGAATTAGGGGATGCGGAGCTGAAACCAAGGGCTTCGCATCTCACTTTCCACCGTTTTAAAAATATTTAGATATTTTAAACGATTGAAACGATTTCAATCGTTTCAATGGCTTAGGCCAGCATTTCCCTTCAAAAAAACTTCTGTTATCGGCCTTGGGTAGCGAGCGGAAAGACCGCCGAATGCGCCCGGCTTCAATAACAGGAGTGTGAGTATGGGAGACCCCAAGATGTTGGACAAGATCAGTTCTGCGCCCGGATTTATTGCCGCGCTGGACCAGAGCGGTGGTTCAACACCGGGTGCTTTGCGCCAGTATGGCGTGATGGAGTCCGACTATCAGGGCGAAGAGGAAATGTTTCGCCTGATGCATGCCATGCGCGTCCGCATCATGACCGCGCCCGCCTTTACGGGGGACAAGGTTATCGGTGCCATCCTGTTTGAGCGCACCATGGATGGAGATGTGGACGGTCAGGCTGTTCCCTCCTATCTGTGGGAAAAGCGCGGCGTCGTGCCGTTCCTGAAGGTCGACAAGGGCCTGAACGCGGAAGAGAACGGCGTTCAGACCATGAAGCCCATGCCGGATCTGGATGCGCTTCTGATCCGTGGCCGTGAGAAGGGCATTTTTGGCACGAAGATGCGCTCTGTCATCGCCAATGCCGATAAGGCCGGTATTGCCGAAGTGGTCAAACAGCAGTTCGAAGTGGGCCGCCAGATCATTGCGCAGGGTCTGATGCCGATCATCGAGCCGGAAGTTTCTATCAAGAGCCCGACCAAGCAGGAAGCGGAAGCCATTCTTCGCGATGAAATCGCTGCGCAGCTGGACAAGCTCCCAGCCGGTGAAACGGTCATGCTGAAGCTGACGATCCCGACTGTGCCTGATTTCTACGCACCGCTCGTTGCGCATAAGTCGGTCATCCGCGTTGTCGCCCTCTCGGGTGGCTACAGCACGGCGGATGCCTGTGACAAGCTGAAGCGCAACAATGGCATGATTGCCAGCTTCTCGCGCGGCCTGACGGAAGGCCTGCACGTGTCGATGAGCGACTCGGAATTCCATGCAAGCATTGCGGACAAGATCCATCAGATCCACGACGCAAGCGTGAACAAGGCCGCCTGACACGCGGCGAGGGGCCTGCTGCACGGAAAGCCCGGAGCGGTGCGTGGCAGCAGGTTTTCAGGCCCCTGACGGGTTCAGTGAAAATGCGTTAGCGTTTTTGCGTCCGGTCTGCGCCAAAGCAAACAGATAGAGCATTTCCGGTGATCTCGTTTCGACTGGAATGCTTCACAACAAAGGCCGCGTCCAAAGCGATGCGGCCTTTGTTGTTTCAATGCATCCGCCATTTCAGGTGAGATCACGGATCAGCATTGTCATTGCCCAACTGGCAAAGGCAATCACGGCAATTTTCCAGAAGTCCGAGCGACGGCGCAATCCCGGCAGGCCCAACGGCTTGATGATGTGCACGGCCATGGCGGCAAGCAGAAGAAGTCCGATCAGCTTTGTCATGAATTTCCCGAACTTCGCATAAAAGGCCACAGGCTGGACATTTTTAGCCTGCAACACAGATAGGCTGAAGGGCATCAGATAGGGAACCTGTTTTTCAGGTGACGGGAGGTTGGGTTTGAATTGCCAATCCAGGGTCGTGATTTTTTATCTCGGCGGCGAAATCTGGCCTACTCGATTAACTAATCTTGTGGTTCTGTGCCATAACAGTTTTCAGAAATTCGAATGCATGCGGTTTCGCTGATGCCTCGCAATATCCTACCCGTCTTCAGCCTGCTTCTCGGCACGCTTTTTCTCTTTCTCGGCAACGGGCTGCAGGGGCTTCTTCTGCCTGTACGCGGAACCCATGAAGGTTACTCCAACGAGATCCTCGGTCTCCTGGGCACCACCTGGGCGGCGGGCTTCGTGGCCGGGTGCTTCGCGGCCCCTCTGCTGGTGCGCCGTATCGGCCATGTGCGCGCCTTCTCCGGATTTGGTGCGATCATCTGCCTCAACGTGCTGGTGACGGGCATTATCGTGCATGACGGGGCATGGCTGCTTTTGCGCGCCGTGACCGGCTTCTGCACCGCTGGCACCTCGATGATCATCGAAAGCTGGCTGAATGAGCGGGCAACGAATGAGAGCCGAGGCGCGATCTTCTCGCTTTACATCGCGATTACCCTGCTCGGTGTGGTCGGTGGGCAGCTCCTGGTGGGGCTGGCGGATGTTACCACGCCCCTCCTGTTCATGATCTGCGGTATTCTCTATTGCATTTCCATCCTGCCCACGACCATGTCCACCGCTGCCTCACCGCAACCGCTCAAACGGGTCAGCCTCGATCTTCCGGGGCTCTATCGCAATTCGCCCGTTTCCTTCGTCGGCATTCTGATGGTCGGCATTGCCAACGGTGCCTACGGCACACTGGTCGCCGTCTTCGGCGCCAAGACCGGTCTGCACCAGGGCACTATCGCCGTGATGGTGAGTATCACCATCTTCGCAGGTGCCATCATGCAGTTCCCCGCAGGCAGGCTTTCCGATCGCATGGATCGCCGCTACGTGCTGTCCGCGCTCTCCGGCCTCGCAGCCGTTGCGGGATTGCTGGTGGTGGTGCTCGAACCGATGAATGTCTACGTCATCATGATTCTGGTTGCCGTCTATGGCGCGGCGGCCAATGCGCTTTATCCGATCGCCGTTGCCCATGCGAACGACTATGCCGCGCCGGAGGATTTCGTCAAAGTTTCCGGCGGTCTCCTGCTGCTTTTCGGGGTGGGAACGATCATTGGTCCAACGCTGGGCGGCCCGGTGATGACGCATTTCGGCCCCCATGCCCTGTTTGCGGTAACGGCTGCGGCGCATCTCATCGTGGTTCTCTATGCCATCTTCCGCAGCAGACGCCGCGCCGCGCTGCCGACTGAGGCAAAGGACAATTATACGACCGTTCCGGGCGCTGCCGCCCAGCTTTCCACACCCGAAAGCCTGATGCTCGATCCGCGCGCTTCGACGGATACCGACAGCCGATAAAGGTGACGATGCACGGTCAATGACGCGAATGTGAGGCGTGAGTGCCTTCATCGCGCTGGACGCTGCGCGATGGCTGCCGCATCCTGCGTCTCATGGTTGACGAGGGGGTGGCATCATGCTGCGCACTTTCGCATTCGCATGTTTGTCGGCAGGTCTCAGTTTCTCCTCTGCATTGGCACAGGATCAGGCGCGGCCTGCCAGCCAGTGCCAGGCCATTGCGAACGCCCTTCCCAGGGTGCAGTTCGCAAGCTTCCAGCCCCCGACGCCGATCGAGGCCAGACGAAGTCTGGAAGAGGTGCGCATCCGCTGGATCGGCCACTCGACTTATTCCATAGAGACCCCGGAAGGCGTTCTCATCGCGACCGATTACAGCGGGTATCACAGGCCGCAACGTATTCCGGATGTGGTGACGATGAACAAGGCGCATTCCACCCACTACACCCTGTCGCCGGAGGCTGGGATCAAGCATGTGCTGCATGGGTGGAGCGATCAGCCCGGCCGGAAGGCGGAGCATCACGTTGTTTTGGGAGACGCCTATATTCGCAACGTCTCCACGGATATTCGCGCCTATGGCGGTTTCGAGGAAAACGGCAATTCAATCTTCATTTTCGAGGTTGCCGGTCTTTGCATCGGCCATCTTGGCCATTTGCATCATGAACTCAGTGACGGCCACTATACGGAAATCGGTCGCCTTGATGTGCTGATGGTGCCGACGGATGGCGGCTTGACCATGGGGCCCGACAGTATGAGCCGTGTCGTGCAACGCCTGCGATCTTCGCTCATTTTGCCGATGCACCGCAGCGGTCCGCCGCTGGAGCGTTTCCTCGCCATGTTCGACGGCAAATACGATATCGCTTATGCGCGAGAGCCGGAGATTGTGGTATCCCTGCGAAACCTTCCGCGAAAGCCGCAGATCCTGGTTCCGCAGGGACTTTGACCTTACGCGAAGGAGATGTGCTGCTTGACGCCGACGTCCGGCATCTTCTCGTCCTTCATATTGGCCTTGGCAATTTCCCAGCCGAATTTCAGCGAGCTATCGGTGGAAGCCCAGATCTCCGCGTCGTCGAGATGCAGCGCCAGCAGGGTCAGTTGCGGATCGTCCTTGCCGTGTTCGTACCAGGCGGCTGTCACGGCGCTCCAGTATTCATCGATCTTGGCCTGATCCTTGCGGACTTCGATGACGCCGGCAAGGCAGGCGTGGTAATCGTGGTTCTTGCCAACCACACAAAAATGCGCGCGCGTGCCCGGGCGGATGGCTTTCACCAGATCGGTCTCAGTCTTGGTGAAGAACCACACAGTATTTGTCTTGGGATCGGCATGGGGCGCCATGGGCTGGAAATGCATGTGCGAACCTTCAATGCCGAGCATGCCCGCATGAATGGAGTTGATTTCTTCCCACAGCTGCTTTGCGGGAGCGTCGCGGGCTTCGGTAAGACTTGCCATTACCATTCCTTCCTTCATGAGAGTTCGGGCGAAGAACGCAGGCAGTTGTGCTTTGTTCCGTTTTCGTGTGAGGTTGCGGCTGGCATCTCCAGCCAGACGGCCTGCAGGCGCTTGCTGCCGCTTTTTTCTTGAATGCGCGCCGTTTCGTGCCTATAAGCCCGCCATTCCAGACATTTTACGCGATTAAGGGGTGCCATGGCTGGCCATTCACAGTTCAAGAACATCATGCACCGCAAGGGCCGTCAGGATGCGGTTCGCTCCAAGATGTTCTCCAAACTCGCACGCGAAATTACTGTTGCCGCGAAAACCGGCATGCCCGACCCGGCAATGAACCCGCGCCTGCGTCTGGCCATCCAGAACGCCAAGGCGCAGTCCATGCCGAAGGACAATATCGACCGCGCCATCAAGAAGGCGTCGGGCGGCGATGCGGAGAACTATGACGAAGTTCGCTACGAGGGCTACGGCCCCGGCGGCGTTGCCGTCATTGTTGAGGCGCTGAGCGACAACCGCAACCGGACTGCCTCGAATGTTCGCTCCATCTTCACCAAGGCTGGCGGCGCGCTGGGCGAAACCGGATCAGTTTCCTTCTCCTTCGATCACGTCGGCGAAATCGTCTACAAGGCATCTGCCGGAAGTGCGGATGCGGTGATGGAGGCGGCTATCGAAGCCGGTGCCGATGACGTGACCTCCGATGAGGAGAGCCACACCATTATCTGCGCATTCGAGAGCATTGGCGAAGTGTCCAAGGCCCTGGAAGCAACGCTTGGCGAAGCAGAAACAGTCAAGGCGATCTGGAAGCCGCAGAACACCGTGCCGGTGGATGAAGAAAAGGCTCAGTCGCTGATGAAGCTGATCGACAGCCTGGAAGACGATGACGATGTGCAGAACGTCTATTCCAACTTTGAAGTATCCGATGAAGTCATGGCAAAGCTTTCCGCCTGATCGCATCAAAGCATGACAAATAAAAACGCCGGCTCCACATTGGGGCCGGCGTTTTCGTTTGTCGCTCGTTTCTGTCGCTATGGCGAGATTTACATCTTCTGCATCAGTGGCAGGCTGGCAAAGATTTCCGCCGAGCGCAGACGGGCAGCAAAATCATGCACGGGCATGGAGATAATCAGCTCGTCCGCCCCAGTTTCTTCCAGGAAAGCGCTCAGCTTGCTCGTGACAGTCTCTTCTGAGCCAACGGCGGCGAAGCGCAAGGTGTGCTCCACACTGATCCGTTCCATGTCGTTCCAGATCCCATCCATGCTGGCCACCGGGCGCGGAAATTGCGAGCGGATGTTGCGGCGCAGATTGACGAATTGCTGCTGGGCGGATGTGAAGTGGTACTGCGCTTCTTCGTCGGTTTGCGCGGCGACCCCCATGACGCCAACCATGGCATAGGGTTTATCCAGTGTTTCCGATGGCTGGAACCGCTCGCGATAGATCTGAAGGGCATCCATCAGCATGTCTGGGGCGAAGTGGGATGCAAAGGCATAGGGAAGGCCAAGCGCCGCTGCCAGATGTGCGCTGTAAACGCTGGAGCCGAGCAGCCAGATGGGGACATTGGAACCCATGCCGGGAACGGCGAGGATGGCCTGATCCTCCCGAGGCGTTCCCAGATACTGCTGCAACTCGATAATGTCATGCGGGAAATTTTCAGCTCCCGCTTCCAGGTTGCGGCGCAGCGCCCTTGCGGTGCGCATATCCGTTCCCGGTGCGCGGCCAAGGCCGAGGTCGACACGACCGGGAAAGAGCGCGGCAAGTGTGCCGAACTGTTCTGCCACCACAAGCGGGGAATGATTGGGCAGCATGATGCCGCCGGAGCCAATGCGGATGCGCTCGGTTCCAGCACCAACATGACCGATGACAACAGCGGTTGCGGCGCTGGCAATGCCGGGCATCCCATGATGTTCCGCCAGCCAGATGCGGTTATAGCCCAGCGCTTCCGCCTTTTGAGCAAGCTGCCGGGATTGCTGGAGCGCCTCGGAAACCTGCAGCCCTTCCGCGATGGGCGAGAGGTCGAGAATGGAAAAGGGGATCATGATGCTCTGCTTCGTTCGATTCTTTCGGTTCCAGTCTATCTAGGATACCGCAAGCTCGAACTTAAGGGGCGGAAGCGAATTAGCGCTCCCGCCCGGTTTTGCCTGATCAGGTCACCGAACGCAGGTTTGGCCCGTTTGCCGGGGTGCGGCTTGGCCCTTCCGGTACAGCAATGCGAAACAGCGAAAGACGTGTTTCAATGGCGCTGGCATCGCTCATCATGCGAATGATCGCAGTCTCCGTGGCTCCGGCAATGGCGCTTGCACGGGCCATCACACCTTCAATCTCGCGCGTTGCAGATTGAACGAAGGAAAGACGCTGCAGTTCGAGATCACTGTTGCGCGCCACCCGCCCGGAAGGTTCCAGGGCGTAGGACAGATCCATAGCCAGGAATTTTGCCTCGTTGCGAAGTTTGCCCTGCAGGCGTTGCTGTTTATCCAGGGTCAAGGTGTTCTGGCGGCAGACCTGCATCATTTCCCGTGTGAGGGCAAGGCACTCCGATGCCAGCGCGCGTTCTGCGGTGGCGGACGTGCCTGAACCTTGTGCCGCAGCACTTTCAGCGCGAACGGCGAGGTCTGCCAGACGGCGCGTGAGGGTATCCAGCTCGTCGCGGCATTCCAGCGTTTGCTGCCCGGCTTCCGTCAGTTCACCCACGGCTGCCGTCAGGGCAGCACTTCGCTCTGCCGCTTCCGCCAGATGGCGTGTCGTGGCGCTTGCGTCCCCATGGCGCATTCGTGCAGCCTTGCTGAGGGCTTCGAGCGCGCTCGATGTCTTGCGAACCGTGCCGAGGGAAGCGTCCAACCTTGCGGCCATGACGGCCAGGTCGGCCTGGGACGAGCGAGCCTGCTGCTTGATGGATTGCGCGTTGCCGCAGGCAGGGGCGATATTGGCACCCATCGACGAGGCAAGCCGGTTGAACTGGATGCGGAGCCCCTCGAAACGCTCGGGAAAGCTGGCATAGAGCAGGTTGGACACATCGCCATTTGCAAGCTTGCGCATGGCTTCTTCCAGTCGGGTGAGAGGAGAATCCTTTTCCTCGTCCTTCTGGCGGGCAATCTCTCCCTGAAGACCGGACACGATACCGGCCAGCTGGCCCAGTTCATCGGTTCGGTTTGCGGAAAGATGATCGATGGATTCGGATTTGTTTCCCGGATCCTGCGCATGGCGAACGAGCCGCCGCAGAGGATCGAGGATCTGCGAGGCGATCATTACAATCGCGAGACATGCGGCAATTGCCGCTGCAATGCTGAAGCCCAGAATCCGGGGGGAGCCTTGCAAAGCCTGAACGGCGATGAGCGCGGTTCCCACCAGGTTAAACGTCACGAGAAGAAGAATGATCTCGATCGGCCGGCGCTTCAAGCGGGTGAACATCGTCATGATGACCTCCAATCTTGGCACTCGCCTGAACTAATGCGATTCGACGGCGCAAGTTCGGAGAGAGTGGTTGCCATCAGCATATTCGAAAGATCAGCGTTAACGGATGGTTAAGGCTTATCGGGTTTGTTTCGTGTTTGTTCACATTTGGGCTGGCTTGAAGGCAGGCCGAAGGAGTAAGCTGGACCATGACCAACACGATTCGTATCATCGGCATCGATCCAGGCCTTCGCCGCACGGGCTGGGGCGTCATCGACACGATTGGCAACAGCCTCAAATTCGTTGCATCCGGCACGGTCACCTCTGACGGCGACATGGACCTTGCCTCGAGGCTGTGCCAGCTGCATGACGGACTGGCAGAGGTGGTGCACAATTATCGGCCGGATGAGGCAGCGGTGGAGCAAACCTTTGTGAACAAGGACGCCGTGGCGACGCTGAAGCTTGGCCAGGCGCGTGGCGTGGTCATGCTGGTGCCGGCGCGCGCAGGCTTGCCCGTTGCCGAATATGCACCGAATGCCGTCAAGAAAGCGGTGATCGGCGTCGGTCATGGCGAGAAGCAGCAGATCCATATGATGCTGAAGATTTTGATGCCGAAAGCGGAGTTCAAAGGCAACGATGCCGCCGATGCGCTGGCAATCGCCATTTGCCATGCCCATCAAAGGGCGGGAAATCGTATGCGACAGGCGCTTGCGGGCTGATTTGTTCTTGACTTGTTCTCTGTGCCGGACTTTGTTACCGGCACTCTTCTTCAGCACGGATCGGCGGCATGATTGGCAAGCTCAAAGGAACCATCGACGAGATCGGCGATGACTATGTTCTCGTGGACGTTCACGGGGTTTGTTATGTCGCCCATTGCTCCACCCGCACGCTGTCCAGGATCGGATCGATGGGGGAGGCGGTGGTGCTGTTCATCGAAACCTATGTGCGGGAAGACCAGCTCAAACTGTTCGGCTTTTTGAGCGCGCTGGAGCGCGAGTGGTTCAACCTGTTGCAAAGCGTGCAGGGTGTCGGCTCCAAGGTGGCGCTGGCTGTGCTTTCAACGCTTACACCCTCTGAACTTGCCAATGCCATTGCACTTCAGGATAAGGCGGCGGTGTCACGCGCACCCGGCGTCGGACCAAAAGTCGCCGTGCGGATCGTCACCGAGTTGAAGAACAAGGCGCCTGCCTTTGCCGGGGAAGCCTCTGCCGCAATCGGGCTCAAACAGGAGATCGGCGAGGGGGTTGCCTCTGCGCCCGTGGCCGATGCCGTCTCCGCACTGAGCAATCTCGGCTATTCGCGTGATCAGGCGGCCAATGCTGTTGCGGCAGCCTTGAAGAATGCGGGCGAGGGGGCCGACAGCGCCAAGCTTATTCGCCTGGGCTTGAAGGAACTGTCCCGCTGAACCTGTACGGCGGTTTGGACCTTGTCTTGGTTTTGACCTTGCCTTCAGGACGTGTTTGTTTAATGCGCCGCCACCGGGGGCGGCACGGCCCGTTAATGTGGCACGGCCCGGTCATGTGGCACGGAATGAGAAATGATTGAACATAACCGCCTTCTTTCGCCGGATAAAAAGGGTGAGGATCTGGATGCTGCCCTTCGACCGCAGGCGCTGGACGAGTTTACCGGACAGGCGGAGGCGCGCGCCAACCTGAAAGTCTTCATCGAGGCGGCGAAGAATCGCGGCGAGGCGCTGGATCATGTTCTCTTCGTCGGGCCTCCCGGTCTTGGAAAGACGACGCTGGCGCAGATCATGGCGAAGGAGCTGGGCGTTAATTTCCGTTCGACGTCCGGGCCGGTTATTGCGAAAGCGGGCGATCTGGCGGCGCTTCTGACCAATCTCGAAGAGCGCGACGTGCTCTTCATCGATGAAATTCATCGGCTCAGTCCCGCTGTCGAGGAAATTCTCTATCCTGCCATGGAGGATTATCAGCTCGACCTCATCATCGGTGAGGGTCCGGCGGCGCGTTCCGTGAAGATCGATCTGGCCAAATTCACACTTGTTGCCGCGACCACACGCCTTGGCCTCCTGACCACGCCTCTGCGCGATCGTTTTGGTATTCCCGTTCGCCTCAATTTCTACACGGTCAACGAGCTTGAGCTGATTGTGCGCCGGGGTGCGCGCCTGATGGGCCTCGGCATGACGGATGAAGGCGCTCGCGAGATCGCCCGGCGCGCACGCGGCACGCCGAGAATTGCAGGCCGTCTGCTGCGGCGCGTTCGCGATTTCGCGGAGGTGGCGCGTGCGGAGGCGGTGACGAAAGAGCTGGCCGATGAGGCGCTGACGCGTCTTCATGTCGATCACGCAGGCCTTGACCAGTTGGACAAGCGTTACCTCAGCATGATTGCGGTGAATTTCGGCGGTGGGCCGGTCGGCATTGAAACCATCGCGGCTGGCTTGTCGGAGCCGCGCGATGCCATTGAGGACATCATCGAGCCCTACATGATCCAGCAGGGTTTCATTCAGCGCACACCGCGAGGTCGTGTCCTGACAGCCACGGCCTGGAAGCATCTGGGTCTTCAGCCGCCGAAAGATCTTGAAGCGGCGCAATTTCGCCTTTTCAGTGAAGAGGACTAACCGGCTCGATGCAAAGCGTAACAGAGCAGATGGTGGAATGCCCGTGATCAGTCGGCGTGCATTGATCAAACTGGCCGCAGCAGGTTTCCTCGCCGGTGTTGGCGCCGTCAGCTATCCCTTCATGGAGGCTTTCGCGCGCCCCCGCATCACGCGCTACACGCTCAATCCCGTTCGCTGGTCACCGGGCTTGGTGCTTCGTATTGCCGTCATTGCCGATATCCACGCCTGTCGTCCGTGGATGGACAGGCGGCGGATCACTGGCATTTGCCAGCAGGCGCAGGCCCTGAATGCGGACCTCATTCTTCTTCTGGGTGATTTCATGCCGGGCATGCACCGCCTTGCCGAACCCTTGCCACCCCGGGACTGGGTGGAGCCGCTTGCAAGCCTGACGGCGCCGCTTGGTGTTCATGCCGTCCTGGGCAACCACGATTATTGGTCTGACGATGATTTCCAGCGCGATCCGACAGTGGAGCCAATGGTTGCGCGGGTTCTGGCTGAGGCGGGCATTGCCGTGCATGTCAATCATGCCGTGAGGCTCAGCAAGGATGGGCAAGCGTTCTGGCTGGCCGGTCTTGGAGACCAGATCGCGATTTTGCCGAAACAGGCCTTGGGCGAGACGGAAGGCCGCGGAATTGAGGATATGGCGAAAACGCTCGCCCATGTCAGCGACGATGCGCCCGTCATTTTGATGGCGCATGAACCGGACGTGTTTCTGGAGCCGCATCCGCGTATCAGTCTCACGCTTTCGGGGCACACGCACGGGGGGCAGGTCAACCTGTTTGGCTGGCGGCCCGTCAACGCATCACGCGGGTCCGCGCGTTATCCGGCCGGACTGTTTCGCAAGGGTGAGTCAGATCTGATCGTCTCGAAAGGTCTTGGTTGCTCCAGCCTTCCCATGCGCATCGGGTCGTGGCCGGAAATTTTGCACATCGAACTGGGGGCGGCATGACGGGCACACGTATTCGCATCAAGTCAAAGCCAAAGCGCACCTTTCAAATGCGCATCGCGGGTCTTGGTTTTCGCAACGGGCATGTGCTGGTACATCGGGCCGTCCACGAAAACTTCTGGACCTTTCCGGGCGGCGGTGCCGAAATTGGCGAGACCTCCGAGGAAACGCTGCGACGGGAGATGATGGAGGAGCTGGAGGTTCACGTCACGGTCGATCGCCTGCTCTGGATGGTCGAGAATTTCTTCCATTACGAGGGGCGCGACTGGCACGAACTGGGCCTCTATTACCTGATGTCTATCCCGGAAAGCTTTCCGTTTGCATCCGATGAGATCGTGCATCGCATCCAGGACGGGGATAATGCGCTGGAGTTCAAATGGGTGCCTGCGACCACTGAGGCGCTGAATGCGCTGGATATTCCACCCTATTTCATCGCGGGCGAAATTGAAAACCTGCCCGAAACGCCACGCCATCTGGTCTGGGACGATCGCAATCTGGA
Organism: Affinirhizobium helianthi; assembly: GCF_042680945.1. Classification (NCBI taxonomy): domain Bacteria; kingdom Pseudomonadati; phylum Pseudomonadota; class Alphaproteobacteria; order Hyphomicrobiales; family Rhizobiaceae; genus Affinirhizobium; species Affinirhizobium helianthi. Next base: position 61,676 of record NZ_JBHUEQ010000012.1, read on the forward strand.
TCGCAAGGGAGTGTGACGGCGGGAGCTGCCACGCTCTTGTGACGTGAAGAAAAAGCGCTGGCCATTCAGGTCTCCCCAAGATTGCGAAACGCCGCATCCTCTGGCAAGAGAGCTGGGTTAACTGTTTCGGACTTCCATGGCATGACCTCGGACATACCAAACCATCTTGCCGGAGAACTGGCTGGCGATACCCATCGTCTCGTGCAGCGGGTCTATTACGAAGACACCGATTTCTCCGGTCTGGTCTATCACGCCCGCTATCTTCATTTTCTCGAGCGGGGTCGCACAGATTATCTGAGATGCCTTGGCTGCGAACAGAGTGCCCTCATGGGCATTGACGATGAGGGGCTGGTTTTCGTGGTTCACCGCATGGAAATCGACTTCAAATCGCCTGCGCGGATGGATGATGTGCTGACCATTCATAGCCGGACCGAGAAGGCGGGTGGTGCCAAAATGGTGATCGCACAAGAGATCCGCCGGGGTGAAACTTTGTTGATCCAGGCCAAGGTGGTCATCGCCGTCATCAACCGCCATGGCCGCCCTCGGCGGCTGCCGGAGAGCCTTGCTCAATCCTTCCTTGGCGGTTGATCGCGCAATCTCAACTTAAATTTTAACACAAGTTTAACCATAATAGAGTCTTAGTGACACGCATAGACTTTGTGCGGTGCACGCCTTCCTTTGACCAAAATTGAAGGCGAGAAGGCCCTTGAACTTCAAGGTACACGGGCATTTCTGCGCATTCGCGCTCGACACTATCAGCGCTTGCGAACCGGCCCGTTATTACGTGCCGGGCGATTCGATTCAGGGGTATGGGATTAATGGAACACGCTGATCTGGCGGCGGCTGCGAACTCGGTAAGCCTCCTTTCGCTTTTCATGCAGGCCGGCCTGATTGTGAAGCTGGTGATGATCGGGCTGATGGCGGCTTCGGTTTGGACCTGGGCCATCATCATCGACAAGTATATGAGCTTCACCAAGGCAAAGCGTCATTTCGACCAGTTCGAACAGGTGTTCTGGTCCGGCCAGTCGCTGGAAGAACTCTATCGCACGCTGGCTGAACGGCAGAATACCGGACTTGCGGCGATTTTCGTTGCAGCCATGCGCGAGTGGAAGAAGAGCTTCGAGCGTGGCGCCCGTTCGCCCATCGGTCTGCAGATGCGTATCGACCGCGCCATGGATGTGACGATTGCGCGCGAGAGCGAGCATTACGAGGCGCGTCTCGGTTCGCTTGCCACCATCGGCTCTGCCGGTCCCTTTATCGGCCTTTTCGGTACGGTTGTCGGTATCATGACCTCGTTCCAGGCCATTGCCGGTTCGAAATCCACCAATCTTGCGGTTGTTGCACCCGGTATCGCGGAAGCGCTTCTGGCAACGGCAATCGGTCTGGTGGCCGCTATCCCGGCCGTTATGGCCTACAACAAGTTCATGGCCGATGCCGGTAAGCTTTCCGCTCGTATGGAAGGCTTTGCAGATGAGTTTTCCGCCATCCTGTCGCGCCAGATCGATGAGAAGCTGCAGCCGCGTCAGGCGGCACAGTAAAGCTCGACCAGTCTCAAGGAGATAACCTCATGGGTATGTCGGCTGGAGGAGCCAAAGGTTCAGGCGGTCGCAGAGGCCGCGGCCGTCGTGGCGGACGCGGTGGCGCGATCAGCGAAATCAACGTGACGCCGCTTGTCGACGTCATGCTCGTGCTGCTTATCATCTTCATGGTGGCAGCACCCATGATGACGGTTGGCGTGCCGATTGACCTGCCGGAAACGCAGGCCAAGGCCATGAATTCCGATACGCAGCCGATTACGGTTTCGGTCAACCCGCAGGGTCAGATCTATCTGCAGGAAACGCCCATCGCCATCGATGAGGTGGTTCCCAAGCTCGAAGCGATCGCCACCACCGGCTATAACGAGCGCATCTATGTGCGCGGCGATACTGCCGCTGCCTATGGTGTGGTGATGAAGGTCATGGCCCGCATTTCTGCAGCCGGTTTCAAGAACATCGGTCTTGTGACGCTGCAGGAACAGGAGAAGTGATTCTTTCGCAATGAAAAAGAGTCTCGGGACATCGCTGGTTGCGCACACGATGCTGCTCGGTTGGGCACTGGTTTCGATCAGCGCTCCGGCTTCGTTCGAGGTGTCGCCGGTCGAGGCATTGCCGGTTGATATCGTTCCGGTGGAATCGATCACGCAGATCCAGCAGGGTGACAAGAAAGCCCCGATGAACGACAAGCCTTCGCCGAAGGAGACGAAGAAGCAGAATCTGGTGGAAAATGCCGAGAATGCGGGCGAGAACGACGTGGATCTGAAAAATCCGCCCACGCCGGTCAAGAAGCCGCAGCAGACGGAAACCGCAGCCGCGCCGCCAAAGAACGAAAAGCCTCTGCCCAATCCGGCAAACGAGAATAATGACGTCAAGGAAGTCGCACCGGAGGAGACCGCTCCGAAGCCGGTAGAGACCGCAGCACTTCCGACGCCGAAGCCTGAGATTACACCGCCTGTTCCGACGCCGGAACCACCAAGGCCGGAGCCGCAAAAGCCTGAACCTCAACCCCAGAAGGTTGAGGAGACGCCGCTTCCCTCCAGCGTGCCTGTTCCGGAAATGCGCCCGCGCCCGGAGCCGCCGAAGGAAACGGCGAAGCCTGCGGAAAAGCCGCAGGAGAAAAAGGAAGAAACCGCCAAGGCTGAAAAGCCGACGGACAAGAAGGTTGCCGACAAGAAGCAGGAGACCGCGAAGTCTACTTCCTCGAAGCAGAGCGACTTCAACGCTGATGATATCGCGGCGCTGCTGAACAAGCAGGAAGCGGCAGGCGGTGGCGCGAAGCGTTCTCAGCAGACGGCTTCTCTTGGCGGCAAAAAAACCACGGGTGGCTCAACGCTCAGCCAGAGCGAAATGGACGCTCTGAAGGGCCAGATCCAGAATAACTGGTCCGTCATTTCCGGCGTCGATGGCGCACAGGGAATGATCATCACTGTGACGATGAAGCTGGATGAAACCGGCGCGATCATCGGCAGGCCGGAAGTCACATCCACGGGGGGCACCGAGAGTGCTCGTCGCATGCTGGAGGGAAGCGCGATCCGTGCGGTCATGCGTTCCTCTCCGTTCAAGAACCTTCCCGCCGACAAATACGACGCCTGGAGCGAAGTTGTCGTGAACTTTGATCCGAGCGAACTGCTTTGAAAGGCTTTGTAACCATGTTGAAACGATCTTTCATCCGCGTCATGCTGGCGCTTGCTGGGATGGCCGTGATGTTTGCCGCGCCGGCTTATGCTCGCGTGGAAATCAACATCAATCGCGGCAATGTGGAGCCACTTCCCATTGCTATTACCGACTTCATCTCCGGCAATGAGCTGGGGGCGCAGATCTCCGGCGTCATTGCTGCCGATCTGCAGCGTTCCGGCCTTTTTGCGCCAGTGAACAAGGCGGCCTTCATTGAGAGGATTTCCGATCCGAACAAGATGCCGCGCTTTGAGGATTGGAAGGCCATCAATGCGCAGGCCCTTGTAACGGGCCGGGTGACGCGTGAAGGCGATGGCCGCCTGCGTGCCGAGTTCCGTCTGTGGGATACCTTTGCCGGTACCCAGATGACCGGGCAGCAATTCTTCACCCAGCCGGATAACTGGCGTCGGGTGGCCCATATCATCGCAGATGCCATCTACAAGCAGATTACCGGCGAAAATGGCTACTTCGATACGCGTGTCGTCTTTGTATCGGAAAGCGGCCCGAAGAATGCCCGCCAGCGCCAGCTTGCGATCATGGATCAGGACGGCTTCAATGTCCGTATGCTGACCAATAGCAAGGATATCGTTCTGACGCCGCGTTTCTCGCCGAACCGCCAGGAAGTCACCTACATGTCCTTCGAGGGCCAGCAGCCGCGCGTTTACCTGCTGCAGCTGGAAACGGGCCAGCGCGAAGTGGTGGGCAATTTTCCGGGCATGACGTTTGCACCGCGCTTCTCGCCGGATGGCCAGAAGGTCATCATGAGCCTGCAGCAGGACGGAAACTCCAATATCTACACCATGGACCTGCGCTCGCGCACCACAACACGCCTGACAAACACGGCTGCTATCGATACCTCGCCGTCCTATTCGCCGGACGGTAGCCGGATCGTGTTCGAAAGTGACCGTGGTGGCCGTCAGCAACTTTATGTGATGGGGGCCGATGGTTCTGGCCAGACCCGCATCTCCTTCGGTGATGGCGCCTATTCAACGCCGGTCTGGTCGCCGCGCGGTGATTTGATCGCCTTCACCAAGCAATCCGGCGGCAAGTTCTCCATTGGCGTCATGAAGCCCGATGGCTCTGGTGAGCGCATCCTCACAACCGGCTTCCATAACGAAGGCCCAACCTGGGCGCCGAATGGGCGTGTGCTGATGTTCTTCCGACAGAATGCCGGCGCAGGCGGCCCTCAGCTCTATTCCATCGATCTGACCGGCTATAACGAGCAGCAGATCAAGACGCCTGCTTTCGCATCCGACCCGGCATGGTCGCCGCTTCTCGAATAGGGAAGAATTTGGGCGCTGCGTCACCATCCTGCCGCATTATCCTGAAAATGCGGTAGGAAATGGCGCGGTAGGGGATTGTTAACCATAAGCGTTGGCAAGGCATTAACCTAGAACGGTTAGACTCTGGCAACGATGAAATTCTGATCAAGGAGAGACCGGCTATGAGCCGCACTTATACCCCGGCAATGAGCCGCATGCAGAACCTCGCTCGTAATCCTGCCGTTATTGCCCTGACGCTGGCCTTGGCACTCGCTGGCTGCGCCAACAAGAAGAACCTGCCCAACAGTGCGGGTGAACTTGGTCTTGGCGCCGGTGGCGCCGGTGCGGCGACGCCAGGTTCCAGCCAGGACTTCACGGTAAATGTCGGCGACCGCATCTTCTTCGATACCGATTCCACGTCGATCCGCGCCGATGCACAGCAGACGCTTGATCGTCAGGCCCAGTGGCTGCAGCGCTATCCGCGCTACGCCATCACCATCGAAGGCCATGCGGATGAGCGCGGCACGCGTGAATACAACCTGGCACTGGGTGCTCGCCGTGCTGCCGCAACGCGCGACTATCTGGTATCGCGTGGTGTTCCTGCCAACCGCATGAAGACGATTTCCTACGGTAAGGAGCGTCCGGTTGCTGTTTGCGACGACATCTCCTGCTGGTCGCAGAACCGCCGTGCGGTGACGGTGCTGGGCGGCGCCGGAATGTAATCGCTTCGCCTTATGGCCAATGAATAGGGCGGTTGCTGGAATGAAACTCGATCGGTTTCCCTCCACGCACCGCCTTTTCATTTCTCCATAGTTTGGCCGAAGTTGCATTATCTGTTGTCACTCAACAGTCGCCATTGCCTGTAATTGAAAACTCTCATGAGGCGCCCCCGGTGCGGCCTTCACGAAAAGCAGGACGGACATCATGAAGAAACTTGTTCTGGCAGCGATGCTAGGGCTTGCGGCTACGACGAGCCACGCGAGCGCGTTTTCGCTCGGTAACATATTCCATGGAAACTCCAGCCATCAGCAGTCTGCCGCGCAGCAGCGCCAGCCGGTTATCCTGGCGCAGGGTTCGGCTGACTCCGTTCGTATCCAGCAATTGGAAGAAACGATCCGCCAGCTGAACGGGCGTGTGGAAGAAATGAGCTTCCAGCTTCTGCAAATGCAGGAGCAGATGCGCAAGACGCAGGAGGATAACGAGTTTCGCTTCCAGGAGCTTGAGAAAAGCTCCGGCGGCGCTTCCTCTGCCCCCTCGGTTGCTGCCGCTCCGGCAGCTGGCTCAAAAAAAAACGATGAAATTGCCAACATCATCGATGAACCAGGTGCTTCGGCGGGGGTAAACAACCCCGCCGGTGCGGCTTCTTCCACCTCTTCGCGCACAGCGCCAGGCGAAACCACTCTGGGTTCGCTGGAGGTTGATCAGAGCGGGCGTCCGCTCGGTGCCAAGGCGAACCCGAACGCGCGCAATTCTGCCGCTCTTCCGGGCGTTGATACGGGTACGGCCCCGCAGAAATCGCAGCAGTCCGCCTCTTTGGGCTCAGAGAGCGACAGCTACCGCGCCGCCTACAATCATATTCTTTCCGGTGACTACAAGGCCGCCGAATCAGAGTTCACCTCCTACCTTCAAAGCTATCCCAAGAGCGCACGTGCTGCCGATGCGAGCTTCTGGCTTGGTGAGGCACAGTATTCGCAAGCCAAATATAGTGAAGCTGCAAAGACCTTCCTGAACGCACACCAGACCTACAGCACATCGCCAAAGGCACCGGAAATGCTGCTGAAACTGGGTATGTCGCTGGCGGCGCTGGACAATCGGGAAACGGCCTGCGCGACTTTGCGCGAAGTCACGAAACGCTATCCTTCGGCATCGAAACCGGTCACTGCAAAGGTTTCGAGCGAGTTGAAACGGCTTGGCTGTTGAGATCCATTTTTAACGGTGACGGCGTTGACACCGCACTGCTTTCTCCAGTCGAGGCTGCAGACAGCCTCCTGAAGCAGTTACAGAAGCCCGTCCGCCTGCTGGTGGCCATTTCCGGGGGGAGCGACTCCACGGGCCTGCTATTGGCGCTTCATGAGATTGCGCGCCTGAATTTTTCCGCCGAGGTGCAGATCGTTGCGGCCACTGTGGATCACGGCCTGCGGGCCGAGGCACGACAAGAGGCAGATGCAGTTGCGGCGCTCTGCAAGCGCTATTCCATCGAACACACAATCCTTCGCTGGGAAGGCGACAAGCCGCGGACCGGCATTGCCGCCGCCGCGCGCGCTGCACGTTACGAAATCTTGGTTGATGCGGCAGAGGCGCTCGGTGCCGACGCCATTCTCACAGGCCATACGCTGGACGACCAGATTGAAACGGTGGCCATGCGCTCGCTGCGCGGGCAGAGCCCGGAGCGTGAGGAGGGGGAGGAGCCCCATCTGCGCTCTGGTGAAGCGGGAATGGCGCATTCCGTGCTGCTGCATCAGAAAATCTGGCTGTTGCGACCATTTCTTCACACGCGCCGTGAGCATGTTCGAAAGTTTCTTGAAGCACGGGGCGAAGGATGGATCGACGATCCTTCCAATGAGAACACAGCCTCTGAACGGGTGCGGACACGAAGGCAGCTTGCAGGTCTGGACGATGGCAAAGCGGTCGCTCACCTGGCAGGCATCCTTTCGGCCCAGGCCGCTCGACGCAGTCTGGCAGATTCTGCCGCTACCCTGTTTGCTGAACATCTCTCCTTGTCCAATCATCTGGTTGCGCATCTGCCCGTGTGCGCGCAGAAGGGCGATTGCGATGTCCTGAGCTATGCACTTGGCCGCCTGATTGCGGTTCTTGGCGGTCGCGAGCATGCGCCACCTGCCGATCGGGTGAGACAGATTGCCGCTCGTCTTGCAAGAGAGGAACGCTTTTCCGATACCTTGGGGCGTGTGCTTCTGGTTGCCAAACGGCAGGGTCTCTACCTCGTGCGGGAGAGCCGGGATCTGCCGGTGCCTCAGTTGAGGCCGGAAGAGAGAGTGCTTTGGGACGGGCGGTTTCTGCTATCCGCAAACAAAAGCGTGAACGTAGGTGAAATGCCTGATTTACGGGAGAGTTTGCAAGGGTTTCCGCCAGCCATTGTCGAGGCTGCATGCCATGCTTCCTGGCAGATGCAAGGGGCTCAGGCTTTTTCCGGCGGCGCGATTGAGGCCACGCCGGTTCTGCGGCCCTGGCTGCAGTTTCTTCCCGAATTTGACTGGAAACTTGCCAATTCCATGACCGATGCGATGGGATTGGTGCCTTTCGTGCCATCGCCGCTTAACGCTTTATGTCAGAAAAGATGATCTGGCGTGTCGCTTGCCTTGGCAAGGGCTTCCCGGGAACCTATGTTAAGGACCAAGAAAGGCGGCTGGCGTAAAGCAGGCTGTCAATGTCCGGGGAGTTCGATGAACCCAAACTTTCGTAATTTCGCCCTTTGGGCGATTATAGCCCTTTTGCTGATCGCTCTGTTCAGCATGTTCCAGACGGCGCCAACGCAGACGAATTCGCGCGAGGTTCCATACTCGCAATTCCTGCGTGATGTGGATGCGGGCCGTGTGCGCGATGTTGTCGTGACGGGTAACCGTGTTGTCGGAACCTACACAGAGGGCGGCGCAGGCTTCCAGACCTATTCGCCTGTGGTGGATGATACCCTGATCGAGCGCTTGCAGTCGAAGAACGTCACCATCGTGGCCCGCCCCGAGTCCGATGGATCGTCAGGCTTCCTGAGCTATATCGGCACGCTTCTGCCGATGCTGCTGATCCTCGGCGTCTGGCTGTTTTTCATGCGCCAGATGCAGGGTGGCTCGCGTGGTGCGATGGGCTTTGGCAAATCCAAGGCCAAGCTTTTGACCGAAGCGCATGGGCGCGTGACGTTTGACGATGTCGCTGGCGTCGATGAAGCCAAGTCCGATCTGGAAGAAATCGTGGAATTCTTGCGTGACCCGCAGAAGTTCCAGAGGCTTGGTGGCCGCATTCCACGCGGTGTTCTTCTCGTCGGCCCTCCGGGTACGGGTAAGACGCTTCTGGCGCGCGCCATTGCTGGCGAAGCCAATGTTCCGTTCTTCACCATCTCCGGTTCTGACTTCGTGGAAATGTTCGTCGGCGTGGGCGCAAGCCGCGTGCGTGACATGTTCGATCAGGCGAAGAAGAATGCGCCTTGCATTATTTTTATCGACGAAATCGATGCTGTCGGTCGCCATCGTGGTGCAGGCCTTGGCGGAGGTAACGACGAGCGTGAGCAGACGCTCAACCAGTTGCTTGTTGAGATGGACGGCTTTGAGGCGAATGAAGGTATTATCCTGATCGCCGCTACGAACCGCCCGGATGTTCTCGATCCGGCTCTGCTTCGCCCGGGTCGTTTCGACCGTCAGGTTGTTGTGCCGAACCCGGATATTGTCGGTCGCGAGCGCATTCTCAAAGTGCATGCCCGCAACGTTCCGCTGGCGCCGAATGTCGATCTGAAGACACTTGCTCGCGGTACGCCCGGCTTCTCCGGCGCCGACTTGATGAACCTCGTCAACGAAGCTGCCCTGATGGCTGCCCGTCGCAACAAGCGGCTCGTGACCATGCAGGAATTCGAAGACGCCAAGGACAAGATCATGATGGGTGCCGAGCGTCGCTCGACCGCCATGACCGAGGCAGAAAAGAAGCTCACGGCCTATCATGAAGCCGGCCATGCGATCACGGCGCTGAATGTGCCGGTGGCTGACCCGCTGCACAAGGCAACCATCATTCCGCGCGGTCGTGCGCTGGGCATGGTCATGCAGTTGCCGGAAGGCGACCGATATTCCATGAGTTACAAGTGGATGGTGTCTCGTCTCGTCATCATGATGGGTGGCCGTGTGGCTGAAGAACTGACCTTCGGCAAGGAGAACATCACCTCGGGCGCGTCCTCGGATATCGAGCAGGCCACCAAGCTTGCGCGTGCCATGGTAACGCAGTGGGGTTTCTCGGATATTCTCGGTCAGGTCGCCTATGGCGAAAACCAGCAGGAAGTGTTCCTCGGGCATTCCGTGTCGCAGAGCAAGAATGTCTCGGAAGCGACGGCACAGAAGATCGATACTGAAGTGCGCCGCCTGATTGATGAGGCCTATACGGAAGCACGCCGCATTCTGACCGAAAAGCATGATGAATTCGTCACGTTGGCGGAAGGTCTTCTGGAATACGAGACGCTGTCCGGCGAAGAAATCAAGGCGCTGATTCGTGGCGAAAAGCCTGCCCGCGACATGGGTGATGATAGCCCCTCCGCCCGCAGCTCTGCCGTGCCGAAGACCGGTTCGAAGAAAGATGAGCCGAAGGATGGCGAGGCAGAAGGCGGAATGGAACCGCAGCCGCACTGAAATTCCAAAGAAATTCCAAGTGGAAGAGGGCCGCTCTTGACGCGGCCCTTTTCTTTTTTGGGGATTTGGTAACGCTATGTAATCAAAATTTGCTGTAATTTACGTGTCCTGGCTGTGAAAACATGCCAAGAGCAGGAACCAGCTATGCGCGTTGCCGCTTTGCAGGCTGTTTCTCAACAGATTGATGTGCCCGTGCACATTCCGATCGCCAAGGAGCTTTTATGACACGCCGTTACTTTGGCACCGATGGTATTCGTGGACAGTCCAACGTTTTCCCGATGACGCCAGATCTTGCCATGCGGGTTGGCATTGCTGTCGGCACCATCTTTCGCCGCGGCAATCACCGTCATCGTGTGGTTATCGGCAAGGATACCCGTCTTTCCGGTTACATGCTCGAAAATGCCCTGGTTGCCGGTTTCACCGCCGCCGGGCTGGACGTCTTTCTGCTGGGCCCCATCCCGACGCCTGCAGTTGCCATGCTGACGCGCTCCCTGCGTGCCGATATCGGCGTGATGATTTCTGCCTCCCACAATCCTTTCCAGGACAACGGCATCAAGCTTTTCGGCCCGGATGGATACAAGCTTTCCGATGAGCTGGAGCACCAGATCGAGGAGCTGCTCGATAAGGACATCTATTCGCAATTGGCCAAGCCGAACGAGATTGGCCGTGCCAAGCGCGTGGACGGCGACATCTATCGCTATATCGAATTCGTCAAGCGCACTCTGCCGCGGGAAGTGACGCTGGAGGGTCTGAGGATCGCTATCGATTGTGCAAACGGCGCGGCCTACAAGGTTGCACCAACCGCCTTGTGGGAGCTTGGCGCCGATGTCGTGACCATTGGCAACAACCCGAATGGCACGAACATCAATCTCGATTGCGGCTCCACCAGCCCGGATGCCCTGCGCAAGAAGGTGCATGAAGTGCGGGCCGATATCGGTATCGCGCTGGATGGTGATGCGGACCGTGTGATTATCGTGGATGAGAACGGGCAGATCATCGACGGCGACCAGCTGATGGCGGTCATTGCGGAAAGCTGGCTGGATGACGAGAAGCTGCGCGGCAACGGGATTGTCGCGACGGTCATGTCCAATCTCGGGCTGGAACGGTTCCTGAAGAAGAAGGGCCTCGGTCTGGCGCGCACCAAGGTGGGCGACCGCTATGTGGTTGAGCACATGCGCCAGCATGGTTTCAATGTCGGCGGCGAACAGTCCGGTCACATCGTTATGTCTGATTTTGGCACAACAGGTGATGGGCTCGTGGCCGCGCTTCAGGTTCTTGCCCGCGTAAAGCGGTTGGGGCAGCCGGTCAGCGAAGTGTGCCGCCGCTTTGAGCCTGTTCCGCAATTGCTGAAAAATGTTCGTTTCTCCGGTGGCAAGCCATTGGAAGATCCCGTTGTTCTTCAGGCGATTCAGAGCGCTGAAGCGGAGCTTGGCAAGAAGGGCCGTCTGGTCATTCGCCCATCCGGCACAGAGCCTCTGATCCGCGTCATGGCCGAAGGCGATGACAAGTCGCAGGTGGAGCGGATTGTGGGAGATCTGGTCAGCGTGATCGGCAATGTTCGCAGCGCTGCCGCCTGAGCCTTGCCGTTGAGCACCCAATACTTAAAGCCCGAGCGTCAGTTCGGGCTTTTTTTATACGCCTAAACATTAATATTAAGAATAATTGCCGCCTATTGTTAGGGAGATATTAGGCTTAATGGCTCCTTAACCTTTATCGTTAATAATCCGCTCCAGTGTAATCATCCTCGCCGCTCGTGCGTCGCAAGGAACTTGAACCTGGAGTTCACGAAATGAGGAATACCCTGATCGGCGCTTTGGCACTCGCCTTGTTGGCTGGGGCGGCGCACTCGGCAGATCTTTACCAGCCACAGCCTGAACAGGTGCCTCTCGATGCACCGGAAGTCACCGTGCAGCAATCTTCCAGTGGTTGGTATCTGCGCGGCGATGTCGGCTATGGCTTCAACAAGCTGCGTGGTGCGAATTTTTACCAGGGCAATGATCCGAGCCAGCGCGTCGATTTTGCCTCTTCCGGTCTTCGCGATGCCTTTACGGTGGGCGCGGGTGTCGGCTATCAGGTCAATAGCTACCTTCGTACTGATTTGACCTTCGATTATCTGTCCAAAAGCAAGTTTACCGGCTCCACAGTGGGTGGTGGTGCACCATTCGGAGCTTGCGTCGGTCCGTGCACATCGACCGATATCGCCAATATGAAAGCCTATAGCCTTCTGGCCAACGCCTATGTCGATCTCGGGACCTATGGCTATGTCACGCCTTATGTCGGCGCCGGTCTCGGCGGCACCTATGTAAAGTGGGACAAGCTTCGCAACACCTCTTGCGCCGATGACGGCAGCGGTTGCGATGACACGGTCGAGCACGGCGGCAAGGGCAGCTGGCGCTTCACCTATGCGCTGATGGCCGGTGCAACGATCGATGTTACCTGCAATATCAAGGCTGATGTTGGTTATCGCTATCGCCGTATTGAAGGTGGCGACATGTTTGGCTGGGCGCAGAATGGTGGTCCCGGCTTCGACAAGGGCATTAACGTTCACGAAGCTCGTGTTGGCGCGCGTTACCTTTTCGGCGGCTGCCAGCAGCCTTATGTGGCAGAAGAGCCGGTGCAGCCGATCATTTACAAGTAAGCACTTAGAGTTTTGAAGGCCGCCGAAAGGGCGGCCTTCAGACTGCTGACAAACCCCTGGCCACACCCGGGGGTTTATGATTCACTGGGACATGTTGAAGAAA